>NZ_JAIUHJ010000019.1:0-114513 GCF_020165105.1 Mesorhizobium sp. CA5
CCGACTACGACGTGACGACCTGGAAGCTCAATGCCGGCGTCGACGGCCTGCTGCATGAGAGCGAGGCCGGCATCCTGTTGGGCGGCATCACCGTCCATTACGGCACCGTCTCGTCGGACGTGTCGTCGACCTTCGGCACCGGCTCGATCTCGGCAACCGGCTACGGTGTCGGCGGCACGCTGACCTGGTTTGGCAACAGCGGCTTCTATGTCGACAGCCAGGCCCAAGCGACCTGGTATGACAGCGACATCAACTCGGCCGTGCTGGGTAAGCTTGCCGACGGCAACAAGGGCTTCGGCTATGGCTTGAGCATCGAGAGCGGGCAGAAGATCGCGCTGCGCTCCAACTGGTCGCTGACCCCGCAGGCGCAGCTTTCCTACTCGGCCGTCGACTTCGACAAGTTCACCGATCCGTTCGGCACGATCGTGTCGCCCGGCAGCGGCGACAGCCTGATCGGCCGCCTCGGCATCTCGGCCGACTATGAGGACCAGTGGGCCGACAGCGCCGGCCAGGTGAGCCGGGCGCATGTCTACGGCATCGCCAACCTCTATTACGACTTCCTCGGCGGAACCGATGTCGATGTCTCAGGCGTCAAGCTTTCCAGCCAGAACCAGAAATTCTGGGGCGGCGTCGGTCTCGGCGGCTCGCTCGACTTCGGCGACGGCAAATACTCGGTCTATGGCGAGGCGCTGGCCAGGACCAGCCTGGCGAGCTTTGGCGAGAGCAATGTCATCAGCGGCAAGCTCGGCTTCAGCGTGCGCTGGTAGCGGCATCGACGAGGCACCGGCATAGCTTGGTTAAGCAATACAATGCGCGCTGTTGTGCGCATTCTCTGTAGTTCGCATTCCCGGCGGTCCGACTTTTTGAGAGATGGAAACGAGATGAAACGAAACAGACGAATTGGACGTGTCACTCTGGTAGCGGCAAGCCTGCTCTCAATGGCAGCCGCATTCGCGCAAGAAACCGCGGCTCTGCCCGGAGGGGCGACCTCACTCAGGGAAGGGCATGGCGACTGGGCCGTCTCTTGCAATCTTGCCGCCCAGAACGGCACCAACGTGAAAGTCTGCGCGCTGTCGCAGGAGCAGACCGACAGTCAGTCGCGTCAGCGCGTGGTGGCGATGGAGTTGCGCCCGGCCGCAGAGGCCGTCCAGGGAACGCTGGTGCTGCCGTTCGGCCTGGCGCTCGACCAGGGCGTGACGCTGCAGATCGATGACGGCCCGACCCTGCCGCCGCTGCGCTTCCGCACCTGCCTTCCCGGCGGCTGCCTGGTGGATCTGAATTTTGATACCGATACGTTGGCGACCCTTCGTGAAGGCAAAAGCCTCAAAGTCAAGGTGGTCGCCGACGGCGGCAAGGAGACCAATCTGGCGCTCTCGCTGAACGGCTTCCCCAGCGCGGTCGACAGGACGGTGGCACTGTTGAAGTAGACGTTTCTATTTCCCGTATCGCTGCTCCAGGGCTTCGGCAATGTGTTCGCAAAGCAGGTCTCCGGTGACGATGGTGACGTGGAGACGGATGCATGCACCCTGCGGATCAACCATCGTGACCACCGCGCCGCCGTCGGAGTATTCGAACGTGTCCAGAACCTTGTGAATGACGAACTCAGCTATATTGGGCGCAGAGCCTGCGGGATCTTCCACGGCCTTCCTCCATCCCGAAATCAGCGGGTCATGCCTTGGTCAACAATCGTGTATCGACGCGGTCTCCTCCGACAGCTGCCCGATCTTTAAATATGTAGCGGATTGCCCTAGCGTCCAGGAGAGTACGCGCCATCGCGCACACCTGTTGAGCGGGGAGTATCTCTTTGCTCACAAGGGCAAAGGGTAAGCGTTCCGCAAGAGCGGCGTGAAAATGCTCGCGGCGCGTTGAACCAAGGCGGCTCGGTGAACCGGAAGTGGCACCAGGGACAGGGTGCGCTCGGCCTCAAACCGGCGCTGGCAGGGCAGACGATCGTGTGGTGGAGCAGGACCTAGCCGCGACGCTCGCGCTCGCGAGCCGCGTCTATATTAAAAGCAGCGGCCATATCGCCCACGAAGTGCCGGCCGCCGAGCTCAGGAGTCAACTGGACCTGCTGCAGCGCTGTCTTGGCGTCTAGTCCAGGTCGAGGCGCGGTTGCCAGCAATGACGGACGCGCGTGCGATGCCGATCGGTCGCCGTTGTTGGTCACCTTACACTGCGCCAGCCCAACCGTGATTCGATGCGCGAGGCGCTAGCTTTGACCAGATGGATCAGATCCGGGTTCTTCTGTTTCAGCTTGATATCGGGAACCACGATAGAGATCGTCGCCCTGCAAGCCCCCTCGCCGTCGCATATGGGGGCGGCGATGCAGGCCACAGAGAAGTCGGATTCACCGGCCTGGATCGAGAGGCGTTGTTCGAGCGCCGCGGCGGCCGTGCTCGCCAGCACCTTCTCATCCGTTTCGGCTCGGCCGGTCGGGGAAGCCGTTGCGGAGCGCGCAAAAATGGCGCGGCGTTCCTCTTCCGGCAAGTGGCCGACCAGCATGCGGCCGGAGGCGGTCCAGTTGAGGGGGCTGCGAGTGCCTACGCGCGAGGTCACCTGGAAGTGGTCCTTGCCCTCCTTCATGGCGAGCACCACCATGTGATCGCCATCGCGCCCGCAAATCTGGATGGTCTCGCCCGAGTTCTGGGCGAGCTCGTGCATCTCCTGGATCGCGACGTTGAGAAGATCAAGGGTGCGGGCATAGGTCAAACCATAGTGGTAGAGGCGAGGCCCGAGCCACAGGAGCCCGTTGTCCTGCCGGTCAAGCAACTCCTTCTCCACCAGGTCGTCAACGATCACATAGATGGTCGACAGCGGCGCGCCTATGTCGCGGGCGATCTCGTAGGCGGTCGCCGGTCGCTCCACCTTCTGCAGATAATCGAGGATCTGCAGCGCCCGGTCGATGCCGCTGGTGCGCGAGCGGCGCGGCTCAGGCGCCGCAATTGGCGCCGCTTCGATTTGGGCCACTATCCTGGTCATTGGTTCGGACATCTTTCTCAAGGCGAGTGTAGAACGGGATGGCTGTTTGCGATACCTGATACATCAATCCGGCCATTTCAGGATCGCCGCTTCCCGTGCGCGCAGGCGCTCCTCAAAGGACATGGCGGCCATCACGTTCGACTTGCGCGCCTGATCCAGTTCCACGGCCAGCCGCTTTGCCACGACAAGCTCCTCACCCGGATGCAGATTGCAGGGGTCGAGGAAGAAATAGCCGTGCTCGACCTCATGGTCGCGCACGACGACCGGAGGGTCGCCGGCAGCCAGGCGGTCGGCCAGATCCCAGGCGGCAATGCGGGCTTCAGCAGGGTTGACGGAAACTTTCAGGCGATCGAGCGGATTTTTGGTCGGATCCGGGGCGATTTCGGCGATTATACCCGGTCGGCCATCGAGCGCCTCGACCCAGCAGTCGAGCGCCTTGCGTTCGCGGGCGCGGATGCCGTCATGGTCACGTGTTTTCCATGCCTGAAGTGCCGCCACAGCGCCGACGATGCCTTCCTTGCCCACCTTCATGCCGCGGCCAATGCCGCGATTTTGCAGATAGACGTCGCGCACCCTTGCCTTGGATCCGGCAACGATGCCCGAGGTTGGGCCGCCGAGAAACTTGTGACCGGAATAAAGAACCAGGTCGGCTCCATCGGCCAGGAAGCCCTTCAGGTCGTATTCCGACGCCGCATCGACGATCACCGGTACGTTGCGCGCGTGGGCCACTTCGGCGAAAATGTTCAAGGGGATTTGCGCGTAGCCCACCACGTGGTGTGACACGACGTAGACGGCGGCCGCGGTGTTTTCGGTAAGGGCGCCGGCGAGTTGATAGGCCGCGGCACTTGTCGCCTGGCCGACCGGCACGACCTTGGCTCCGGCAATGCGGATCGCCTGCTCGATAGGCGCGCCGTAGCTCACCATATGGCCGGACTGGATGACCACCTCGTCCTTCAGCCCGGCCGCGTCGGGCAGGCGTTCGATCGCGACCAGATCAGGTCCGGTCATGCAGGCTGCCACCGCCAGGCTGATCGCCGCCGAGCAGGACGCCGTGACAAAGCCGGCTTCGGCGCCGGTCAGG
Source organism: Mesorhizobium sp. CA5 (assembly GCF_020165105.1). NCBI lineage: Bacteria > Pseudomonadati > Pseudomonadota > Alphaproteobacteria > Hyphomicrobiales > Phyllobacteriaceae > Mesorhizobium > Mesorhizobium sp. CA5. The sequence continues at coordinate 4,061 of NZ_JAIUHJ010000019.1, forward strand.
TCGGCGATCACGGCGCTGGCGCGACGTTGTAAGTCACTCATTTCGACGAATTCGCTCAGGATCGCCGCCACTGCTTCGACGGCATCCGGCACCACGATGGAGGCGCCGAGCCCAGTCATCGTGCCGGAAACATTGATGACCGGTCTCAAGCCAAGGCGGCGACGAATGTCCTCAATCGGCATGGCGGTGCTCTCCTTAGTGGGAATTCAATCGATGGCGATGATGGCTTCGATCTCGACGGTGATTTGGCCAGGCAGCGAACCGTGCCCGACGGCCGATCGCGCGTGAATTCCGGCCGGACCGAAGACGTCGATGAACAGATCCGAGCAGCCATTGATGACGGCAGGATGGTCGGCGAAATCGGGCACGGCATTGACCATGCCGAGCAGTTTCACCACACGCCGCACACGGCTCAAGTCGTGGAGCGCGGATCGCATCACGGCAAGCAGGTTGATACCGGTCAGCCGTGCATGTGCATAGGCCTGCTCCACCGTCACGTTGCCGCCGACCTTGCCGGTGTGCTGCATGCCGTCAGCCTCGGTCGGCCCCTGACCGGACAGGAACAGAAGCTTGCCTTCCTGAACGTGGGTGACAAAATTGGCGATTGGAGGTGGTGCCTGGGGCAGGGTGATGCCCAGCGCCTTCAGGCGGTCATTGGGCGAGCTTTCCGATCGCTTCATCGGCTCGGAAAAAGTCATGTAAGCGAACTCCAGTCAGTCATTTCTTTGGTCGTGGCGAATGCAGGCCACATGATGTCCGCCGCCGATGGGCGAGACCGGCGGGATTGCCGCGGCGCAGGCTTCGATCGCTTCCGGACAGCGAGTGCGAAAGACACAGCCCGATGGCGGATCAATCGGGCTGGGAATATCGCCCAGGAGCGGGACCCGAACGCGCATGCGCGTTGGATCCGGCACCGGTGCGGTTGCCAGTAACGCCCTGGTGTAGGGATGCCGTGGCGCCGCATAGACCAGCCTGCTTGGACCACGCTCCATCACCCGGCCGAGATACATGACGACGACTTCGTCGCACAAATATTCAACCACCGACAGGTCATGCGCGATGAACAGCAGCGTCAGGCCAAGCTGCTTTTGCAGATCGCCAATCAGGTTGAGCACTTGGGCCTGCACCGAGACGTCGAGCGCCGAAACCGGCTCGTCGGCAACAATGAATTCTGGTTCCACCGCAAGTGCCCGGGCAATGCCGATCCGTTGGCGCTGGCCACCTGAAAATTCATGCGGGTAGCGAGAGGCATGATCGGGTGAGAGGCCGACAAGCGCAAGAAGCTCGGCAATGCGGTCCTGCCGCGCCTTGCCACGCAAATAGCCGCGCGCGTCGAGAGCTTCGCCGAGTATCGCGCTGACACGCAGGCGCGGATTGAGGCTGGAGAAAGGGTCCTGAAAGACGATCTGCAGCTTTTGCCGATAAGCGCGCATCTCGCGCGCCGACAGCGAGAAGAGATCGACGCCATTGAACAGGGCTTTGCCGCTGGTCGGCTCGATCAGACGCAAAATGGCGCGACCGGCGGTGGTCTTGCCGGATCCGGATTCACCGACCAGACCGACCGTCGAGCCGCGCTTGACCTCGAAACTGACGTCCTCCACGGCGTGCACGACACGGCCGTTGCGCGCGGGAAACCGCTTTGTCAGTGCCTGGACGCTGAGCAGGGGGGCTGCTTGTGTCGTGTCGTTGGTTTCAGCGTCGGCAATCATAGTTCGGCGCTCCGGATGCAGCGGGAGAACCCTGCCGAGCCCGCCGGCATCAACGGTGGCGGGGCGGCCCGGCACGGGGCGATTGCGTAATCGCAGCGCGGCTCGAAGGCGCAGCCGGGCGGCAGGGCGGTGATCGCCGGCACGCTGCCGGGAATGGAATAGAGTATTTTGCGCTCGCCGGCCGCATCGACGTCGCGCGCCGCATTGGGAGTGCAGGCGAGCAGGCCGCGCGTATAGGGATGGCGCTGATGCGCGAACAGATCGTTGACGGGCGCCTGCTCGACGACGCGGCCGGCATACATGACCACGACGTTGTGCGCGATCTCGGCGACGACACCGAGATTGTGAGTGATGAACAGGATCGACATGCCGAACTGCTGCTGCAGCCGTCGCAAGAGATCAAGAATTTGAGCCTGGATCGTCACGTCGAGCGCCGTCGTCGGCTCATCGGCAATCAGCAGCGAAGGATTGCAGGCAAGCGCCATCGCAATCATCACGCGCTGGCGCATGCCTCCTGACATCTGATGCGGATAATCATCGAGACGCGATGCGGCATCGGGAATTTCCACATGCCGCAGCATCTCCAGCGCCCGCTTGCGCGCTTCCTGCCGGCCGACCGGTTCATGCAGCGCGATCATCTCGCCGATCTGGTCGCCGACGCTATAGAGCGGGTTGAGGCTGGTCATCGGCTCCTGGAAGATCATCGCGACCTCCTTGCCGCGGATGCGGCGGAAATCCTTCGCCGTGAAGCCTGCGAGATCGTCGACTTTGCCGGCCCGGTTGCGAAACAGGATTTTGCCGCCGGCAATACGGCCCGGCTTCGACAGCAGCCCCATGATCGACAAGCTGGTGACCGATTTTCCCGAACCGGATTCGCCGACCACGGCCAGCGTCTCGCCGCGCTTTAGCTCGAAGGTGACGCCGTCGACCGCCTTGGCGGTGACGCGCCGGGTCACGAACCAGGCCTTGAGGTCCTGGACCGAAAGGATCGTGTTCTGGGCCAGCGCCTCGCTCAAGCTTTCCATCCGCAATGAGGACAAGCGCCGTCACCGGCATCCGTGGCGGGCACATGCCGGTGGGCAGGTATCGCGTTCGCGCCCAATATTGCGTAGCGCGGTTCGAACAGCTGGTGCAGCACGCTCGTCGCACCCTGGGAGTCTTTCACCGTCAGTTCGGCATCGGCCAGTTCGAACAATGTGAATTCCGCCGGCTTGCCCTTTTCCAGCAAGCTGTCGGCTGGCAGTCGGATGGCCCGGCGTGGTGCCACAGTCGACGCTGTCACTACGTCCTCGAACGCCATGCCCAGCGGCAGAAGCTTCGACATGGTCGTCGCCATGTCCCACACGGAACCGTCGAGCGAGCGGTTGTGCAGATCGGTCGAGATCGTCTTCGGCGGCAGGCCGCGTTCCAGAGCGGCCTTGGCGACATCAAACGAGAAGGATGCCCCGCCATGGCCGACATCAAGCACGATGCCGCGCGACGCCGCGTCCTCGGCCAGACGGTAGAGATCGTCATCCTCGAGGATCGAGCCGCCGGCCTTGCCATTGAAGCAATGGGTGACGATGTCGCCTTCGGTCAGCAGGCCGAGAATGTCGTCATAGAGCGGCGGCGGCTCGCCAACATGCACCATCACCGGCAGCTTGACGATGCGGCCGAGCTTCTTGGCCAGCCTGACCGGCGTCAGATCCCAGCCGCCGGTGATGACGTGGCTTGCCCGCACCTTCAACCCGACGATGACGTCGCGGTTGGCTTCGATGGTGGCGATGGTTCGGTCGATGTCGATCGAGCGCATGTCGATCAGTTCGCTCACCCGGTTGCAGGCGACAAGCCCGATCGAGCCGATGTTCAAGAATGCGTAGATGTTCTCCTGTGCCGGCTCGACGATGAATTCGCGAAAGCCGTGGAAATTCGCCTCGCCGGCAGAGCCTGCGTCAACCATGGTGGTGACGCCGCTCGCGGCACCACATTGCTGGGGCCGAATGGAGATATCAGTGCCGCCATACCAAACATGGACATGCAGATCGGTCCAGCCGGGCGACAGGAAGGCGCCGTTCGCCTCCACCACCTTGACGTCGTCGCCGGCGCCAATCATCGAGCCGATCTCCGCGATGCGCCCGTCCTTGTCGACGAGCACGTCGATGGCGGGACCGAAACGATCGCCGAACGCCACGGGCCTGGCGCCCCTAATCAGCAGCGGCTGCTTCATTTCGAGAAAACGATTGCCGAACATCAGATGTCCTTTGCCAGACGGGGATCGAGAAGGTCGCGCAGGCCGTCGCCAACCAGTTGCAGGGCCAGCACGGTGATGACGATGGCAGCGCCGGGGAACATCATGATCCAGCCGGCCTGGTCCATGTACTGACGGCCGACCGCAATCATCGTGCCCCAGGTCGGGATGTCGGGAGAGATGCCGACACCGAGAAACGATAGCCCGGCTTCGGCCAGGATGGCGTTGGCGAAGATGAAGGTTCCCTGCACCAGGATCGGCGAGGCGACGTTGCGCAGCACGTGACGCACCAGGATGACCGGCGTCGGCACGCCGAGCGCGCGCGCCGCTTCGACATAGGGCAATTCGCGGATCACCAGCGTTGAGGCGCGCACGACCCGCGCCAGCCTCGGCGCGTAGACGATGCCGAGCGCGACAACTACGTTGACTGCCGTGGCGCCGAGTGCCGCCACCAGGGCGATGGCAAGCAGAATATCGGGAAACGCCATCATGGCGTCGATCAGCCGCGAAAGCGGGGTGTCGAGCTTCCTGAAGAAGCCGGCCATCAGACCAAGGACGATGCCGATCGCCGATGAAAAGACGACGACTGAGAAGCCGACGGAGAGGGAGGTGCGCGCGGCATAGAGCATGCGCGTGAACACGTCGCGGCCGAGATCGTCGGTGCCGAACAGATGCTCGAGGCTTGGCGGATGCAGCCGGCTGGCGATCGAAAGCTTGGTCGGCGCATAGGGCGCGATGATCGGCGCCAGGATCGCCGCCAGTGCGATGACGACGAGCAGGGCCAGCCCCACCGCCGCCGTCGGGCGGCCGAGCAGCCGTGACAGAAGGTTGGGCTCCTGCTGCAGCGGGGTTGCGATCGCGGCCATCAGTAGCGCACCCGCGGATCGATGAGGATGTAGAGCATGTCGATGACGAAATTGACCAGCACGTAAAGGCCAGCGATGACCAGCAGCGCGCCCTGGATGACCGGATAGTCGCGCCGCAGCACCGCCGAGACGACGAGGCTGCCGACCCCCGGCAGGCCGAACACGGTCTCGGTGACGACGGCTCCCGAAATTAGCAGCGCCGCCGTCAGGCCGATCACGGTGAGGATAGGGATAAGCGCATTCTTCAGCGCGTGTTTGAGCACCACGCGCCACTCGCTCATGCCCTTGGAGCGCGCGGTGCGGACGTAATCGTCGTTGAGAACGTCCAGCATCGAGGCGCGCGTGAAGCGCGTGATCAGGGCCGAACTGACAAGGCCGAGCGCCAGCGCCGGCAGCATGAGATGAGCGATGCGATCGCCGAACGAGGCGCCGGGTCCGCCATATCCCGACGTGTCGAACCAGCCGAGCCTGACGGCAAAGACCTGGATGAACAGCAGGCCGAGCCAGAAGCTCGGCACGCTGGCCGCGAACATGGCGATCGTGGTGGCCGCCTGGTCGAAAAGCGAGCCGCGCCTGTAGGCGGATAGGATGCCGACGGGCAGGGCGATCACAGTCGCGATCATGAGCGAGAACACGGTCAGAAAGAAAGTTGGTTCGGCGCGCTGGAGGAGTGCCGTGGTGACCGGCTCTTTGAGGAAGATTGACTGGCCGAAATCTCCCTGCATAACCCCGGCGAGGTAGTGCAAGAACTGTTGCGGGATTGAACCATCAAGTCCCAGTTTGGTGCGAAGGGTAGCGATGTCGGCGGCCGTAGCGTCGGGACCGAGCATGACCGCGGCCGGGTCGCCCGGCGTCACCCGCACGATCACGAAGACGATGGTGGCAACCAGCGCCATCACCACGATCATGCCGAGGAGCCTGTTGAGAACCGAGCGCAGCATCCGCGTTGATATCTCCGGGGCCGGTTTTGCGGGAATGGCCGCCGGACCGCGGCGCCTCCCGGATCATGCCAGGCTGCCTTCCCGCGACGGAGCGGGAAGGCAGGGGATTGGCTATTTGCCTTCCAGGTAAGCGTTCCAGAAATAGGGCCAGGGCGCCGGCGTGACGCCCTTGAGGTTCGGCGCCTCGGCAGCGAGCGCGTTGAAATCGCCGACCTTGTAAACCGCCGCTTCGTCGTAGATCACCTTCTGCACGTCTTCGTAGAGCTTGGCGCGCTTGGCCGGGTCGGTCTCGGAGTTGAAGGCATCGAGCACCTTGTGCTTCGCATCGCTCGACCACCAGCCAGGCGTGTTGTCGGACATGAAGCCGTTGAGCGACGGTTCGGCGAGAAACGGACTGTGGGTGATGTAGATGTCCCACAGCGCCGGATCGGTGCGGTTCTTGGTCAGTGTCGCCCATTCGACGACATCGAGCTCGACCTTGAAGCCGGCCTGCTCCAGATAGGCCTGAGCCACTTGTGCCATCTTGTAGTGGAACTCGTACTGGCGGCTGGTCAGGATGCGCAGCGGCTTGCCGTCATAGCCGGCGTCCTTGAGCAGTGCGGCGGCTTTCTCGGTGTCGCCCTGGGGCTTGTAGGCCTCGGTACCTGTGTTCGAATGCCAGGCGAAGCCTTCCGGATACATGGCACCATCGACCGCATAGAAATCCTTGGACCCGAAGGCGGCGAGCAGCATATCCTCAGGCGCCAGCGCCGCCTGGATGGCCTTGCGGATACGGATGTCGGAATTCAGCCCCTGTTTGGTGTTCATCACGAACACGGGCCAGCCGAACGGCTTCAGGATAAGCGGCTTTGTCTTGCCGCCGGAAATCTTGTCGTAGGATTCGACAGGAAGAGAATCGGCATAGGCGAACTGGCCGGCGACGGCGCCCTCGACGCGCGTATTGGGATCCGGAACCGGCACGAAGCGAATTTCGTCCAGATATTGTTTCCTCGCCCCACCATAGCCATCCGGCTCTCCGTCGCGGGACCTGTAGCCATCGAAGCGGGCGAGTTGGATGAACTGATCCGGCTTACGGTCCTTGAGCATGTAAGGCCCGGTTCCGATGAACTTTGTCAGCGGATCTTCGTCGGCATTCTCAGAGGGGATGATGATGGCCGCCGCATTGTTCAACGACAGCAGCGACAGCAGCGGCGCGTAGGGTTTCTTCAGTGTAATCTTGACCGTCTTCTCGTCGAGGGCGTCGAGTGAGCTTATGACGTCCGCCGCCTGCTTGCCGCGCGTCGCCACCTTCATCCAGCGTTTCAGCGAGGCCATGACATCGGCCGATCTCATATCCGAACCGTCGTGGAACTTGACGCCCGTCCTTAGCGGGATCGTGTAAGTCAGGCCGTCCGGCGATATCGTGGGCATGTCGGCGGCCAGGAGCGGCGTGATGCCCCACTTGTTGTCGAACGTATAAAGCGTCTCGTAAATGTGCTGGGTGATGATGCCGACCAGATCGGCGGTCGATGCCATTGGATCCAATGTCGGAGGCTCGCCGACGGTGGCGACGTCGATCACTCCCCCCTTCTGCGGTTCAGCCCATGCCAGCGCCGGCAGCAATGCGGCGAACGACGCGACGACTTGCAGTACGCGCTTCATTCGTTCTCCTCCAGGTTCCATTTTTATGGAATATATAGTTTAGTTACGCACTAAGCTTACGCCGATGGCTCGTCGCGTCAAGCGGCGAAGCCATTGCTGGTCTCGGGGCAAACAGGCGAGTTTGCGCCAGAAGCTGTCCCTGCCGGGTCGATCGCACAAAGTCAGCCGCAAGCGGACGGGAGGTGGATGTGTCGATATAAAGCTGCTTCCGGTTTGAAGGCCGGTTCATTACGCACTACCCGGCAACTATTGCCGTCCGCTGCGACTGGCTATCCATTCGGCTCCGCGCCAGATTCTTAACGTCGCCGCGCCAGCCGAGCTCTCGTCCCGACCCACCATGGCCCAGCGAACGGCCGGGTGACCTCTGCTAAATGAATGTCGTTGGCGACTTTGCGTCGACGTTCTGGTATAAGGCTAGACAGCATAAAGGACTGCGGTTGGGGCCGGCAAAGAAATGGTATTGCCTGTTGGGTCGGACATCCGCAGCGACTGTTCGGCCGCCCAGTTCGTGGCATCTTTTCGGGAGTTGGTGGCCGATGATATCGGCATCGAGGGTGGTGATTTCAAACCAGCCGATCGGGACCTGCCGCTCAAAGAGGAAGCACATCTGGGCAATGTTGTACCGGCGCGACGGCGTGAGTTTCGGGCTGGACGCCTTTATGCAAGGAAGGCCCTCCGGGGCCTAGGCATTCCTGAAACCGTGATTCCGATAGGGCCCGATCGAGCGCCGATCTGGCCGACAGGTGCCGTCGGTTCAATCTCTCACACCAGAAGCCTGTGCGCTGTCGCAGTCGGATTGTCCGCCGATTATCTTGGCATCGGCATCGACATCGAAGAAAATTCTTCGCTTTCCGGCGAACTGGCGAAACTGGTGACGCACACTTCGGAACTGAACGAGCGGGACGTGATCGAAGCGCGGCTGGGCTACGATCTTCCAAAGCTTCTGTTCGTCATAAAGGAAGCTTTCTACAAAATGCATTTCCCGCTCAACCGGCGCTTTTTGGCGTTTCGGGATGTTCGCGTGGAACTTGACGTGGAGAGACACGCAGCGAAAGCCGTGATCGTTTCGTCAAGCCGCTTTGTAGCGGCCGATACTTTCGACGGCCGGTTCGGCAGCAGCCATGGCACGTTGTTCTCGTGTTTTGCTCTCTCCGCGCCTTGACAGCCACGCGGCCAGCAAGCACTCAGTGATCCGAGCCTGGTGCTCCATTGGATTGAACGGTGCTGTTGCTGAATAACGTCCGATCTTGGAGCATGATCTGATGGACACGATACGTGGCCATGTGGATCGGCATGCGGGACAGAATTCGCGAACGGTGGCCCTTCTGGCTGCGGGACGCGCGCCTCTTACCTATCAAGGGTTGGCGCTCAAGATTCGCCGCATCGGTGAATGGCTGGCGCTGGAAGGCATCGGACCAGCCGACCGCGTAGCGCTTCTTCTGCCCGAGTGCACGGAAGCTGCTGCTGTGATCGTGGCGGTCGCAGCCAACGCGGCTTGCGCTCCCCTAAATCCCGCATGGCCTGCCGACGAGCTTGAATCGCAACTAAGCGCGGTGCAGCCCAAGGCGCTGATCGTGTCGGATGGCTGGCAATCGCCAGTGCTCGCCGTGGCGATTTCGTTGAACATACGCATCCTGCGACTGCATGTGGCGCGCGACGCGGCTCTCGAGCAATTCTTGTTAGCCGGCGCCAGCGGGGCACGTCGCGATGACCAGCCCAGGGCCACGCCAGACGATGCCGCGCTGCTACTTTTCACGTCGGGCACGTCGGCGCGGCCGAAGCTAGTCTCGCTGACACATCGAAACCTTTGCGTTGCGGCGCACAACATCTGCTCGGCGCTGGATCTCCGGCATACCGACCGGTGTCTGGGCGTGATGCCACTGTTTCATATTCACGGCATAAGCAGCCTTCTATCGTCGGTGGTATCTGGGGGCTCCTACATCAGTATGGAGGGTTTTTCCGCCGACAGCTTCTTCAGCTGTCTCAGCGAGTTCAGGCCGACCTGGTATTCGGCGTCGCCCGCCATACATCGCACCATTCTCGATCAGATCCGTCTCTGCCCGGATGACCCTCGCCAGAGTGGACTGCGCTTCATTCGCTCGGCTTCGGCACCAATGCCGCCTCAGCTGATCGCGGATACTGAAAGAATATTCGGCGTGCCGTTTGTCGAGGCCTACGGAATGACCGAGGCAGCGCCGCAGATTGCGAGCAACCGGCTTCCGCCGTTCGAACGCAAGCTAGGCTCCGTGGGCAAAGCCGCGGGGCCGGAAATCGCCATCATGGACGAAACCGGGCGTCTCCTGCCGCCCGGCGCAAATGGCGAGGTGGTCATTCGCGGCGCCAATGTCATGCAGGGCTACGACGGTGACCCCGCCGCCAACCAAGCCGCATTCATCGATGGCTGGCTGCGGACGGGTGACATGGGCCATATCGACGCCGACGGCTATCTGTTCGTCACCGGGCGCCTGAATGACATCATCAATCGCGGCGGCGAAAAGATATCGCCGCTGTTGGTCGAGCAGGTCCTGCTCCAACACCCCGCGATCGCGCAGGCGGCTGCCTTCGGCGTTCCACATCCGGTGCTCGGCGAGGCGGTCGCCGCATCGGTCGTGCTCAAGCCAGGGTACGAGCAATTGGTGTCGGATCAGCAGATACGCGGCTTCGTGGCCGAACGGCTGGCGCGCTCGAAGGTACCGCAGAAGATCATTGTGGTGGAGGCAATCCCTGTCGATTCCGGCGGAAAGGTCAATCGCAGACATCTGGCCCTGACGCTCGATCCGCAACGACAGCTCGCGCAAGTCGATGCGCCACGGACCGGCAAGGTGGTTGCCCGAACCGCCACCGAGCGCCGGGTGGCGGCGGTGTTTGCCGAAGTGCTGGGGACCGAACCGCCCGGCATTCATGACGACTTCTTCGATCTCGGCGGTCATTCGCTGATCGCCATGCAGCTTCTCGCCAGGCTGCAGGACATATTTCAGGTCGGATTGCCGATCGACAGCATGTTTGAACGCCCCACCGTTGCGCGACTTTCGGAACGCATCGGCGAGCATATGGCCAATCTCGTGGCCGAGGGCACGGTGCGGCTGGAGCATGGACCGGTATCTGAGCCCGGCACGACACGCATCCCGCGGCGGCAAGTGGCGACGCCCGCACCACTCTCGTCCGCCCAGCAGCGCGTCTATTTTCTCGACGGAATGGGCGCCGGCGGCGCTTACAACATGTCGGCCTCGCTGCGGTTGACAGGCTCGCTCGACGAGCGCGCACTGGCAGCGGCCCTCGATGAGATTCGTCGGCGTCACGACATCCTGCGCACGACCTTTCACATGCGCGACGGCGAACCGGTGCAGGTGGTTTCCGAATTTCAGGAAACCAGTCTGATGGTGATCGATCTGACCGGCCACAATGCGCAGGTGCGCGCCGCCGAGGCAATGCGCCTTGCCAGCCAGGATGTCGCGGAACCGTTCGATCTGGCACAGGGCCCGCTTTTTCGCGCCAGGCTGATCCGGCTGGCATTCGACGAGCACTTCCTGCTGCTGACGATGCACCATATCGTTTCCGACGGCTGGTCGGTCGCTGTCCTCCATGCCGAACTGAAGCAACTCTACGACGCCTTTCATCACGACACGACGTCGCCGCTCGAAGACTTGCCGCTCCAGTATGGCGATTTCGCGGACTGGCAGTGGCGCGGCGTCGAGGCCGGGGAACTCGAGCGCCAGACCGGTTACTGGGTCCGCCGGCTCGAAGGACTGTCGCAAGCCTTCACGCTTCCGACTGACCGCCCGCGCCCCGCCATTCAATCCTATCGCGGCGGAACTCTGCAGGCCGTGATCGACCGTCAAACCACGGATCGCTTGAAGGTCCTCGGCCGAAGCCAGGACGCGACCCTGTTCATGATCTTCCTGGCGGCCTTCAAGACGTTGCTCTTCCGCTACAACGGGCAGGACGATTGCGTCGTCGGCGTGCCGATCGCAAACCGCCCGAGGAAGGAGCTGGAGCCGCTGATCGGGTTTTTCGCCAACACGCTGGTCCTGCGGACATCGCTTGCCGGCGACCCGCCCTTGCTGGCGTTGCTCGGCCGCATCCGGTCGACGGCGCTCGATGCCTATGCACACCAGGATGTTGCGCTCGAACGCATCGTGGAACAGCTGAAGATTCGGCGCGATCCCGGCCACACGCCGTTGTTTCAGGTGATGTTCGCGTTTCAGAACGTCCCGGAATTGCCAGGCTTGCCTGCACGATCGGCGACCGGCCACGCGACAGGACCTTGCTTCAATCTCGCGCCGGGCCTCGCGGCACAGCCTTTGAGCATCGACAAGGCGACGGCGAAGTTCGACCTCGCTTTGTACCTGTCGGAAAGCCCGGAAGGGATGTCCGCAACCTGGCAATTTAACGCCGATCTGTACGAGCCGGCCACCATCGACCGGCTGGCCCGGCATTTCCAGACCTTGCTCGAAGGCATAGCAACCGATCCCGGGCAAAGACTGTCGGAATTGCCCCTGTTGCCCGACGCCGACCGCCGCCAGATCGAAGTCGACTGGAACCGCACCGAAGTCGGAGAATTGCTTGGTCAGGATTGTGTCCAGCTGTTCGAGGCGCAGGTGGAACGAACACCCGAGGCCGCCGCCGTGTTGGGCAAGGACCGGCAGTTCACCTACCGCGAGCTCAATGAATGGGCCAACCGGTTCGCGCGGTACTTTCGCAGCCGCGGGGTTGCCCGCGAGACATTGACCGCGATCTGCCTGCCAAGATCAGGCGAGATGCTGGCGGTGCTGCTGGGAGTGTGGAAGGCCGGCGGCGCATTCCTGCCGGTCGACTCCGATCATCCGTCCGAGCGCATCGCCCTCATGCTGCATGATGCCGGCGTGAGCCTGCTCGTCACAGAAACGTCGCTGCTGGCAAAGTTCCCGGCCGCGTTCCAGATTGCGGGCGATCTTGCGGAGTCCGGCCGGACGATCTGCCTGGACGCCTGCAGGGCTTCCGTGGCGCAAGAGGATCCGCGCAATCCCATAGGCCTCTGCGCACCCGATGCACTTGCCTATGTGATCTACACGTCGGGCTCCACCGGCAAACCCAAGGGCGCTATGATCACGCAGGCCAATGTCGGCCACTATGCGCAGGCGATGATCCGCGCACTCGCTATCCGTCCGGACGACATCTATCTGCACACCGCTTCATTCTCGTTCTCCTCCTCGATACGGCAGTTTGCCGTCCCGCTTTCCTGCGGCGCTGCCGTGGCAATAGCATCGGCCGAGGAGTTGCGCGATCCGTATCTGCTGTTCGAGACGGTGCGCCGTCAGCGCGTCTCGGTGCTGGACCTCGTTCCATCCTTCTCGGCCAGCTGCCTGCAGGTTCTGACGTCGCTCGACCAATCCGTGCGGATAAGCTTGCTCGACAGTCATGTGCGGCTCGTGCTTTCCGCCAGCGAGCCCTTGCCCAGCGCCTTGGTCGAAAAATGGCGGCGGCTCTGCAAACCCGCGACAGAATTCATCAACATGTTCGGCCTGACCGAAACGACGGGGATCGTGACGGTCTACCCCATTCCGGCGGAGGGCGGCGTGGCGGGGATCGTCCCAATCGGGCGGCCGATCGCCAACACGCAGGCGTACGTGCTGGACACGTCCGGCCATCCGGTTCCGATCGGCATCGGAGGCCACTTGTACATTGGCGGGGCAGGAATCGGACTCGGTTACCTCGATCGTTCGGAGCAGACCGTCTGCAACTTCGGGCCCAATCCGTTCAGCCCGCATAAGGGCGAGCTGCATCGAACCGGCGACCTCGCCCGCTACCGGCCCGACGGGACGCTCGAAATTCTCGGCCGCGCCGACGAACAGGTCAAAATTCGTGGCTTCCGCATCGAACCGGGCGAGATCGAGGCTGCGATCTTTGCTTACCCTGAAGTACGCGAATGTGTCGTCGGTGTTGTGGAGGATGCTGGCGAGGACGATGATCTCGGCGATCGAAAACGCCTGGTCGCCTTCGTTGCGGCCAACGAGCCGCGTGATGCGGATACGGTTGCCCTGTCGCTACGGTTGCGCGAGCTTCTGAAGCGGCAGCTTCCGGAATACATGCTGCCGCAACGCATCGTGATTCTGCAGCGCCTGCCCCGCACCCCGAACGGCAAGATCGACCGGGGGGCTCTGCTCACCAGGGAGCCGCAGCCGTCGGTTCGTTCCAATGCTGTCGCGCATCCCTCGATCCGGGTCGATCCGCACGGGGTCGCACCTACCGACGTCGAGACGATCTTGGTGGAGATCTGGAAAAGGGTGTTGCGGCTCGATGAGATCGGGCTCCACGACAACTTCTTCGACCTGGGTGGCAATTCCATCCTGAGCATCAATATCGTTGTCGAAGCCGGCAAGGCCGGCCTGATCCTCGATTTGCGTCAGCTTTACCGGCACCAGACGATCGCCGATCTGGCGCGCGCTGTTGCCGTGGCACGGCACGATATCGGGCCAATCGTGGCCGCCGCACCGGTATCGAGCGAAAATGGCACGAAAGTTTTGGTGACGATCGAGAGCCTTCGCGCCTATGGCCGCGATGCGCTGACACGGGCCGGACTGAGCTCCGAGGGTGCGGCGATTGTCACCGAAGTGCAGCTTGAGGCAAGCCTGCGCGGACAGCCGACACATGACATGGTCAGCATTCCGCGTTATGCCTCAAGGATTGCTTCGGGCAAGATCAAAGCTCGTCCGCAAATCCGGGTCGAACACGAGAGCGCCACCATCGCGCGGATTGACGGCGACAACGGACCGGGCCAGTGGGTGAGCATGGTGGCAATGGACCTTGCCATTGAAAAGGCGAGCAGGCACGGCGTCGGAATCGTCGGCGTCCGCCGCTCCAACCATTTCGGCGCCGCCGGCCATTATGCATGGCAAGCAACGAAGCACGGTTTCATCGGACTCTGCACAACCAACGGACCGCTGATCCTGGCGCCGACAGGCGGCGTCACGCCAACATTTGGCAACAATCCGCTTGGTGTAGGCATTCCGGCAGGACGGCATTTCCCCATCCTTCTCGACATCGCCATGAGCGTCGCCCCGCGCGGCAAGATCGGCTTGTCCGTGGCGGAAGGCAGTCCGTTGCCAGCTGGGTGGATTCTTGACCAGTCGGGGCGTCCTTCTACCGATCTGGGCGATCTCGCCGCAGGACTTGGCGTGCCGATCGGCGGATACAAGGGCTATGGGCTGGCACTGGTGATGGAAGTGCTTGCGGGCGTGCTCAGCGGCGCGGGTTTCGGCCGTGATCATCAGCGAGACACGCTGCACGACAGCCGCCACGCACCGGACTACGGCCACTTCTTCATGGCACTTGACCCCGAGCGGTTCATGCCGGTTGGGGACTTTATCGAGCGCGTCGATCGCCTGATCGAGCAGACCAGGAACGGGGAACGCGCCGAAGGCGCCAACGAAATCCTGATCCCCGGTGAAATGGAATTGCGCGCCCGCCGGCAGAGCCTGAAGGAAGGTGTGTGGTTGCGCTCATCCACCTATAGTGCGCTCATCGCCTATGGACGCAAGGCAAAGCTCGAAGCTGAACTGGATGTCGTGACCGAAATCCGGCTTGCAGAGGGTCATGGCTGATCAGTTGCACGATCTTGCGCCAAATCAGAACGATCACATGATGACGTTCGACCGGGCCGAGCTGGAGGAGACCATCCCGGCGCGTTTCGACAGAGTTGTCCGCAGTCATGCCTCACACGTGGCGATCGGCGGCGAGCGGCAACAATGGACTTACGGGGAGGTCGACCGGCGTTCCAATCAACTGGCTCGCGCAATCCTTGAGCGCACGCAGCCAGGGCAAGGATGCGTCGCCTATCTTGTCGACCATTCGCCGGACATGGTGATCTGTGCGCTGGCGACGCTCAAGGCGGCAAAGGCCTTCCTTTGCGTTCATCCTGGAATGCCGCTTGCAGCGCAGCGCGACATCATCAGCGATGCTGCGCCGGATCTGCTGCTCGCCGGCGCGTCTCACGCAATGACCGCGCTTAGCCTTGTCGATGACCATAGGCGGGTTCGCCTGATCGAGGACATCGACGCGCGATATTCCGCGGATGCGCTGCATGTCCCGGTCAACCCAGGCGACCCGGCCGCAATCTTCTATACCTCCGGGAGCACCGGGCGGCCGAAGGGCGTGGTGAAAAGCCATCGCACCGTACTGCATCGGGCCTGGCTTTGTGCCCGATATGACGGGGTAACCTTCTCGGACCGTCAGTCTCTTCTGACATATTGCAGTTTCGCCTCATCGGAAGCGGACGTCTTCGGCGCGCTTCTGAACGGCGCCACGCTGGAACTCTATGACGCGGCATCGCGTGGTCTCGCCGATCTGAAGGCGTGGATCGACGAGCGCCGCATCACCCTGCTGCATCCGCCCGTCATGCTGTTTCGCAAGTATCTGTCGATGCTCGAGGGCTCGGGCCTGCATCCGTCGGTACGCCTCGTGGCGCTTGCGGGCCAAACGGTCATTGCCTCGGACGTTGAGCAATGGCGCCTTCGCTTCACCACGTCCTGTGCCTTGCGCCACCGTTTCTCTTCCACCGAAGCTGGTCACATCGCGGTGGCATCGGTGGCCCCAGGCGAGACACCTGCGGCAGGTACGGTACCGGCGCCGCGCCCGGTCACCGACAAATCTCTTCTGGTCATCGATGAAGATGGCCAGCCAGTCGAACCGGGAGGTGTGGGCGAACTCGTCATCCGCAGCGCTTTCCTGGCAGATGGTTATTGGCGGCAGTCCTCCGAAACGGCAAGGCATTTCGGCACCGACTCCAATTTTCCCGGCCAGCTTCTGTTCCATACCGGCGACATCGGGCGGCTATCGAGCGACGACAGTCTTGAATTCCTCGGGCGGCGCGACGAACAGGTCAAGATTCGCGGGTATCGCGTCGAAACGCGGGAAATCGAGCAGGCTTTCATGCTGCTTCCAACCGTGAACGAAGCAGCGGTCGTCACCGAGCTTCGGCAGGATGCGCACTCCCTTGCTGCCTTCGTCGTGATGAGGCAGGGAGCGTTGTTTGAGACTGGCGCCTTAAGAGCCGGGTTGAGGTCGATCCTCCCTCAATGGAAAATTCCAGGCCGAATCCAAGCGGTCGAGTCATTGCCTTTGACGCCGACAGGCAAGATAGACAAGCCACTTCTCCAGCAGTTTCTTCAGGCACGTGGCGGCCCCGTTGGGGATGGCCAGACCGTGCAATCGTCCGACAAGAAAGAGAACGCGCCGTCTGCAAAACTGATCAAGATCTGGAAAGGGCTTTTTGCCAGGACTGTCATTCGCTGAATGCGAATGACAATTCAGACCGGCTCAGGGTGTTTGGTCTCCCTGGGTAAGAATCCCTGTTAGTCGCACAGGCTGTACGTTAAAAGCAAAGGCATTCGATGTACCGCCCTGCTTGCAATCGGCGGAAAATCAATCGGTTCAGGGGCTTGCCGATGAACGTGCAGAAAATTATCCGCGCTGCTCAGGCAGCGCCAAGCATTGGGCCGGCGCATCTGATCGCAGGCATCTTTGCTGCGGAACTGCAAATTCCGAGTGCAGACATCGACGATAATTTCTTCGATCTGGGTGGCGATTCACTGACCGCGGAAACTGTCGTTCTTGCCGTTCAGAGCCGCTTCGGCATCAAGCTCCAGACCTCGGTCTTGCTCGCGGCGCCGACGCCGCGCGAATTCGGTAGCCTGGTCGCGTCCTTGAATCAGGTTCATCCGGCCCTTCAGCTCATCGTGCGCGTGTCCGGCAGCGCCGGCCATGAGCCGATCGCCATGATACACGGCATTTCGGGATCCGCCCTGTTTGCCAACCGTTTTGGCAAGCGCCTCAAGGAAAAATACGCGGTGATGGCGGTGCGTGGCATGGGGCTCGAACCCGGAGAGACGCCATACTCTAGCGTCGCCGAGATAAGCGCCAATTATTTCGACGGTCTGACCTCGGCCACCGGCCGACATCCGCATGTGGTCGGCGGCATATGTTTTGGCGGTCTGCTGGCCATCGAGGTTGGACGCCTCACCTATGATGCAACCGGCGAGCGACCGGCGCTACTGCTCATAGATCCACCGCCGCTCGGTTCGGCTTGGCTGAAACCGATGGCCGACAATCGCATGACCGCTCAGAGGCGGCGTCAGATCACGCGCAAGGTCGTCTACTGGCGCACGCTTCGCGACGGTTTGAAGGCAGTCGGGATGGGGCAGACATGGATTGGGCGCCATACGCGCCAGAAGGCGTTCAAAAGTATGCTCATCCACGCCGCTGCCGGCTTCTCGCCCTCATCCTATCCTTGTGACATCCTGGTTCTTGCCAGTTCAGAATGGGGCGCCGCAACCGTCGAGCAATACAAGGGCTGGGCGTCTGAAGAAACCAGGATAAAAACCGTTGTCTTGCCAGGCGCGCACGAAAACTTTCGCGAAGCCAATATGGAAGCGATCGACCACGAGATCATTGTGTTCCTGGCCGACAGAGATGTTAGACATGAGCCGCTTCCCTCCGGTTTTTGAGAACGTCCCTAGATTGGTGTTGGCCTTTGGCGGCCTGCTTTTCCAATGAGTGGTGAAAGTGAAGGCTCCACGGTCGAGGAATAGGAGTTGCTTGGGGTCGAACGGGAGCCCGGAAAGCCGGCTTTCGCGCTGACGGCCGACCGGACGAGGGGGCAATATGTCGGCTCGGCCTTCATCAGTTCAAGCGGGCCATCCGGGAGCGCCTATGGAATCGTTTCAAGAGCATGCCGGCCCAGCGCCGAAGGGCGTGAGGTGGTCATCGCCGTGTGAAGCACTTGCGCGGCGAGGAGGATAGGCGACCCAGGTCCGTTGGCAGAAAGGTGCTCGGCGACAAGATCAGCACGGCGAAGTGGCGCTCAAGGCGAAACTGGTACGTCGTCGAGGCACAAGACGAAACCATCGCTCCCGCAATGCGGGTGATGGAGAAGCGGGAGGGGAGCGACACGAATCTCGCTGGTCGAGAACACCCACCACGTAGCGATGCATCCAATGGACGAGGTTATCGCATCGCCGACGTGCTCCGCGCGGCCGGTTGCAGTGAAGCCGTCGCCAAGGCGGTGGAACGCTCGCCCAAGGGCGAGGCGGTTGGCCGAGAGGAACTGGCAGGCAAGGGATGGTTGCCGGGTATTCTGCGTTCGGCAGTAACCGAAGCGCCAGATAGCTTGGCCATGGCCGCCGAATAACCTCGGCACATTCACGGCAAGCCCGGACCGAAATCGATCCGGGCTTGCTTTTTGGGCAGCGAGGGTGCCCCGAAGCCCCGCCCTCGCGCTCCTTCCCGCATCGAGCACTTATTCGGAAGGAAAGAGGTTAGCTCTTAATCCAGCGCCCATTCAGGATATGTGAGGGTTTGAAGTGGCAGCGGAGAGGGCTACCGCCTTTCCCCCCACTCGGAGAGCGTGCGATACTTCTTACAGTGTCGGGCGTGATGGGCCTGTCTCGGTGCCGCAAAGACCGGTAAGGAACGGGAGAGTCTGAGCCGAAAGCTATCGAGACGTGAACGGCAGCTTTGCGCCTCACTTTGGTCATTAAAGTTAGCTGTGCCCCTGCCTAAAAGCGGACGTCGCAGGCGACCGCGCTGGAAGTCATCATAGCGCCACTAGCAGACGATCCGCTTGGCGCCAGAAACGGCCCCTACTTCAACAGGTCGAGAGGCCGCGCCCCGCCTGCAAATTGTTCATGTGAGATGAAGGTTCTGCACTTCGTAGGTCCAGACCCGAAACCCTTTGAGAACATGCGGGCCGAAGGAGTTGATGAGCGGAATGTCGGCCGCATCGCGGCCGCGGGCGACGACGATCCTGCCAATCCTGGGCGTGTTGTTTCGGGGATCAAAAGTATGCCAAGCACCGTCCAGGAAGACCTCGATCCAGGCGCTGAAGTCCATGGGGTCGACGACCGGGACCCCGATGTCGCCGAGATGTCCGTTGACGTAGCGTGCAGGAATATTGAGGCAGCGGCACAAAGTCAGCGCGAGATGGGCGAAGTCGCGGCAGACGCCTATGCGTTCCTGGTACGCCTCGAAGGCCGTTCGCGTCGATCTGGCCTGCATGTAGTCGAATTGAATATGACCGTGGACGAAGTCGCAGATTGCTTGCACGCGGCCCCAACCTGGGGCAGTGGCGCCAAACATGTCCCACGCCGCCTGGCTGAGACGATCGGTTTCGCAGTAGCGGCTGCCCATTAGGTAGACAAGGCAGCCGTCCGGCAAATCCCACACCGCTACTTCGCGGGCAGCTGGCAGCAGCCTGTCTATCTTGCCGTCATCCTCGATCGTTGCATCGCCCCATATCGTCAGGTCGCCCGCGGGCGCGACAAGCCGGCGGCATCGGTTGCCAAAGAGATCATGGTAGGTCGATGTCGGAACATCGGGCGTGGTGAAGACCGTTTCGGGGATCCTGATGTCGGCCGCGCGGTCGTCGTGGACCGATAGCAGGCATACCAATGCGGTCGGTTGCTGGCAGGTCAGCGTGATCTCATAGCCGTAGCGGATCAGCATGTGGATCTTTCCTGCCGGAAATCAGCGGGGGTCAGAGTGCAGGATTCGCGACGGTTGCGGGAGTAGGCTTGGCAAGCAACATCATGGATGGACATCAGCAAGGCCTCGAATGCTGAAAGGTATCTTGTTTCAGCAGGCCCGGTCTCGGCCAAGGCGATATCCGATTTCGCGAGCGCCTGACATCGACCAAGAAGCAAGCCGTCATGATCGGTGAGGCCGACGGCGTTGCGCGCTGAAAACGTGGAAGTCGGTCCAGGAGCGACCAACTTCCACTCGACGGCCATTTGATGGTCCATAGAAATTGCGCCCGGACGCGCCGCCCTCATTTTCCCAGACCGCAAGCGCGGCGACGTTGCGGGTCCGACAGCTTTCGTCGTTATGGCCACTCATGATGTTAGCCGATCCTCATTACTCGCCTTCCCCGGCGAGAACGCCCGAATAGAGCGTTGCGCCATTCGCATCGGCGATCGTCATGGCGTCCGGCCGCTGCGGCATGTTCAGGGTCCCAGCCAAAAGCCTGGCGATTTCGATCGCATCGTCGAGGTCGGCGGCTTCCGCGGCCTCGCGGCCGAGCACGGCATGCGCATCGTCCGCTTCTCGGGTGCGATAGAATTCGATCATGATCTTCATCATCATCCATCTCGCTGTGTCAGTTCTCGCCTTAGCCGCGAGGGGTACTGATGTCAGGAAGTCTGGTGTGGGCGCCGAACACGCTTTTAGGCTTGGGCAGGGCCTTTTCCTGCTTCGGCTTCCTGATTTCCCGGCTCGAGCGTTTCGGTCCCTTTGCCATGTGCGAACGTCCTTTCGATGAGCGTTATGGTGTCACCCGGCGATGTGGCGACCGGTTCGAGACTGTCTTGCGTCGCCACCCGTTCATGAGGTTCGCCGTCGTTGCGGATGCGGTACTGCGCCGAATCTTCCCTCGGCGGGAGTCTGGCTGTGATCCGGTAGATTTCCGAAGTCTTTGGAAACGTGCCGAAGCCGCCCTTCAGCCGGACAGCCTGTCCGAGAGCAAATAGATGCGTTGCGGCTTCGCGGCGGACCGGGTGTGGGTTGCGTTGCATCATCGTGGTTCTCATCATTGTCTCTGGTCCTGCTCCAGTGCGGCTTTGAGCGATGCCGGTTCGATCGGCACCATCTGCCGCGTAGCACCGCTTGCGGAGATCGCCGGCAGGTGAATGAAGGTGGCGACGCGGCGCCACGCGATCAGGGAAGCTCCTTCGAGGGCTTCCTCGTCGTGATCGACGCGGTAATCCCCGGGTGGTTGCGGTGCATCAAAGCCGGGCAGCGAAAACGCCGACTTGAAGCGAACGATAGTTGGTGTGGTGCGGCTGGTCATTTGTTGCGGCTTTCAGCGGAAACCCGCGCCTGCGCGTTTCCCTATCATTCCCACTCGAACCACCGGAATGATGCCCGACGCTGCCAGTACATTCGTGGTCAGCGTCGATGTCATTCCAGGGGTTCGAACGGAACGAAATGTGCGCCGGACCGGCGCTGCACTCGTTTTCGAGAATTCGGTGGTGAATGGCGGGGCTCTGACACAAAGCCAACTCGACCAAATCAACGAGTTTTACCTATGCGCCTCATTTGAGTTCTAAACAAGGTCGAGACGCTTTTTATTTGTCCCTTGAAATAACAGACGCACGCCCGCAGAATTCAAGCCGGCAGAAAATTTCCCACAAGTACGGATGAATTTCTGCGCGGCTCGAATTATTTCATTCGAATTCTTGGCCATCGGCGAGAAATAATTCTGGCACTCCTATCTATCGAGTGCCAACCCGCCTATACAGAGGCAGGGGCCGCCCAATGCCGGCCACAGAAAGAAGTTCCCATGAAATTCCGGCCACTCCACGACCGCGTCGTCGTTCGCCGCGCCGAAGGCGATACCAAATCCAAGGGCGGCATCATCATTCCCGACAATGCCAGGGAGAAACCGCAGGAAGGCGAAGTGATCGCCGTCGGCCCGGGAGCACGCGACGAAAGCGGCGCCTTGATCGTGCCCGATGTGAAAGCCGCCGACTTCATCCTGTTCGGCAAATGGTCCGGCACCGAGGTCAAGATCGATGGCGAGGACCTTCTGATCATGAAGGAAGCCGACATCATGGGCATCATCGACAAGAGCGAGACCGGCATCGTCGACAAGACAATGGCCGTCAAGAACGCCGCCTGACCGGGCAGTCTTCACGGCAAGCCGCGCACTCCAATTTTCGAACGGGATCAACGATCATGTCTGCCAAGGAAATCAAATTCTCCACCGACGCGCGCGACCGCATGCTGCGCGGCGTCGAGCTCCTGAACAACGCCGTCAAGGTGACGCTCGGCCCCAAGGGCCGCAACGTCATCATCGACAAGGCTTATGGCGCGCCGCGCATCACCAAGGACGGTGTGACGGTGGCCAAGGAAATCGAGCTTACCGACAAGTTCGAAAACATGGGCGCCCAGATGGTGCGCGAAGTGGCCTCGAAGACCAACGACCTTGCCGGGGACGGCACGACCACCGCCACGGTGCTGGCCGCCTCGATCCTGCGCGAAGGCGCCAAGCTGGTCGCTGCCGGCATGAACCCGATGGACCTCAAGCGCGGCATCGACCAGGCGGTCACCGCCGTGGTTGAGGAAATCAAGGCGCGGGCCAAGAAGGTCAAGTCGTCGGCCGAGATCGCGCAGGTCGGCACCATTGCCGCCAATGGCGATGCCAGCGTCGGTGAGATGATCGCCAAGGCCATGGACAAGGTCGGCAATGACGGCGTCATCACTGTCGAGGAAGCCAAGACCGCCGAGACCGAGCTCGACGTCGTGGAGGGCATGCAGTTCGACCGCGGCTATCTCAGCCCGTATTTCGTCACCAATGCCGACAAGATGCGCGTCGAACTGGAAGAGCCCTATGTGCTTATCCACGAAAAGAAGCTCGGCAACCTGCAGGCGATGCTGCCGATCCTCGAAGCAGTGGTGCAGGGCGGTAGGCCGCTGCTGATCATCTCCGAGGACGTCGAAGGCGAGGCGCTGGCCACGCTGGTCGTCAACAAGCTGCGCGGCGGCCTCAAGGTCGCGGCCGTCAAGGCGCCGGGCTTCGGCGATCGCCGCAAGGCGATGCTGGAAGACATCGCCGTGCTCACCGCCGGCCAGATGATCTCGGAGGATCTCGGCATCAAGCTCGAAAACGTCACCATCGACATGCTCGGTCGCGCCAAGCGCGTGCTGATCGACAAGGACACCACCACGATCATCGACGGCGCCGGCGCCAAGGCCACCATCCAGGCGCGCGTCGCCCAGATCAGGGGTCAGATCGAGGAAACCACGTCCGACTACGACAAGGAAAAGCTGCAGGAGCGGCTGGCCAAGCTCTCCGGTGGCGTTGCGGTGATCCGCGTCGGCGGTGCTACGGAGTCGGAAGTCAAGGAAAAGAAGGACCGGATCGACGATGCGCTGAACGCCACGCGCGCGGCTGTCGAGGAAGGCATCGTGCCCGGCGGTGGTGTGGCGCTGCTGCGCGCCAGGTCGGCGCTCAAGGGCCTGACCAGCGCCAATGTCGATGTCACCGCAGGCATCTCGATCGTGCTCCGGGCGCTCGAAGCGCCGATGCGCCAGATCGCTGAGAATTCCGGCGTCGAAGGGTCGATCATCGTCGGCAAGCTTGCCGACAGCAAGGACCACAATCAGGGCTTTGACGCCCAGAACGAGGTATATGTCGACATGATCAAGGCAGGCATCGTCGATCCGGCAAAGGTGGTGCGCACGGCACTGCAGGATGCCGGCTCGATCGCAGCGCTTTTGATCACCGCCGAAGCCATGATCACCGACATTCCGGCCAAGGATGCCGCACCTTCACCTAGCGGCGGCGGCATGGGCGGAATGGGATACTGAGACCTTGGCGCCAGGAGACGGCCGTGCGTGAACCGACGCTACCCCCAGCGTTCGGCAGGCTTGGGGTCAAGTCGCCGGTCGCCATCGTGGCGGCTTCGGCCACATCCAGCAATATGACGAACCTGGCGGCCCGTATGCGAGAAGGTCTCTCGTCGCGCAGGGGCCTGGCTTTGAACCTCGGCGTGGCGCTGTGGACAGTACTTGTCCTGGCGGCGGTATTTTTCATTCTGCAAACCTGAACCGATCGGCGGCGGGCGAAAACGAAAGGACGCGGAATTTGGTAAACCGCCACGGGCTTCGTATGGACCATCCGGACAGCTGGACCGTTTTCGACGTCTTCACCGGCCAGGCCGCCGAGTCCGATCACAAGATCATGGTCGGCATCAATGCCGGCCAAGCGTACGAGATGGTAGCCGGCTGAGCGATCAAGACGCCAAGCGGCGGGAAGAGGCCGGCCGCTGACTTGTACCGATGTACCAACGAATAAATCCGCCGGAATGTCGGGGGCCTACAGTGCCATTGTCGCTGGCCAGAACATGGGCACCGGCGCTTGAGAGCGTCCATCATACTCCCGCCCCTCGATGGGAGCCGGATTATGGACAACGATCATTCCGCCGATGTGATTTCGACTTTTGACTGCAATATCGTGCGCGACGCCTTCAGAACATCGGTCATCGAAAATCACATCCCTGAGAATCAATGGCAGGGAAACGCCGCGCTTCTGATCCGCGATTAGGCCGGCAACTCCGATTTTGATTCGGCACTGCTGGCCTGGATCGTACGAAAGTAACCTTGTCGCCGTGCATAACTTGCCGGAGCGGGCAGCTGCTCCGCGCTCGCTTTCATTTTTTGCCTGAAAGGATAACGAGATACTTGAAACCCCGGATGCTCCGGTCGTAACGATCGAGCCAATCGTCGAGGCCGCAAAAGTCCTATCGAAGCGGCTGACGACCAGAAGCGACGAAGCCGCAAGACGAAAGATCGCCGACACCGACGGCACGATGCGGTGGGCGCGTCACCTTGCTGAAAGCAACCGCCTGCTTTAATGCGCCTACGTCGGCTTTGGATCAGGTCGAGACTTCAAGGCGCTCACGGTAAACGTCCGCTATCGCGCATCCGAAGACCTGAAGCTCCCTTTCGGCATCCGGCCCCGAATGAGAAAAAATCGACTTTCCCTTCAATCGCACCGGGATCATGTCGCACCGTCATCTGGGTGGCGTGGTCGTTCCGGTGGCTGCCACGAACGGCAGATAAGCGCCTAAGCGGACGTTTTGCGGGGCGGACCGGAAGGACGGCACAGCGATGCTCGTCGGTATCGCGCAGTTCGGCTGCGCCAGGACCTGAGGATACTAGCGACCGTAGGCGAACTTCGGGGTGTAGCTCGCGAGCTATACGTGGCCGATGAGTTCGACATCGCTGTGCATCTTTGCGCCTGCGGTTGCGGTACGAAGTTACGACGCCGCTCGGCCCTCCTGAATGGCGAGTGACCTATGCGAACGGTGGGCCTACGGTCGTTCCCTCAATCGGGAACTGGCAGTTGCCGCGCCGCTCGCACTCCGTCATCACAGGCGGAAAAGTCCTGTGGGCAGGCCAGTGGAGTGAATAGAACATCAACGCGGGCCGCATCGCGGAACAGCACCGAGGCGAGACCTACTATGCCGCTCGCCCGCACAATCGCAAATGGTGGGTCCGATTTGGCAAGTGGCTGCGCGGCCTGTTTAGTGGTGGCAGGAACTAAGGTCGGTTACCGAACGGCAGCTATCTGCAGGGTCCGCTCCAGGACCGGACAGTCAGCAGTCGGCCCCCACTGGCACAGCTATGAATACCTGATTTCGCCGCTTCAAGCACCGCGGGCGTATTGCGCTGGCGGCGCCCCCACGCACCGCGAGAAGGCTGAGCTGAAGGCACTCGTCGAGCCATATCCGGTCTTCGCCGCAATCTGCGCGATGCTGTGCTGCCGCGCTCTAAGCATGTGCTTGGCCAGCGTCATCCTCCAGCTTTGCAGGTATTCCATCGGCGCCATGCCCACCACTCGGTTGAATCGCGTGAAGAAGGCCGAGCGGGACAGCCCCGCCCCACGTGCCATCTCGGCGACGCTCCATGCGCGATCTGGCGCCGCGTGGATGGCGCGCAGCGGGCCGGTCAACCGGTCGTCCGCCAGCCCGCGCAGCAGGCCTGGCGTGGCACTCGTCTCGGTCGCAGAACGCAGAGCTTCGATCAGTAGCACCTGCAGCAGATGTTCCAGAACCACGTCGCGTGCCGGGCGATCCGCTCTCGCCTCGTCCCGCACCAGTCGCGCCAGGTCGCCAAGACGCTGCTCGCCCCGCACCATGGCCATATCGGGAAGCAGCGACACCAGCAGCTCCGCATCCGGGGCGCCGAAGCTGCAATACCCGATGAGCTGCTGCACCTCGACAGGGGCATCCTCTGGCCCGATCCGCACTGATCCGTCCGGACGGATCAAAGGGCGGCTTTCCAGCCCAGGCGGCGGTTCGGGATCGGCGCTCGACATGGAAAAGCTCTGCACCGCCGGCACCAGCACGAAATCGCCTTGGCAAAGGTTCATCGGCGGCTTGCCGTCCACCTCGAGACGCGCCTGACCGGCAAGGAGCAGACAATAGTAGACCTGTCCAACCTCGGTCCGCCGTACGCGCCAGGGGCCGGAAGCGTCCACCAGCTTCGAAAAGGGCGCGCGCGGACGCAAAAGGGCGATCACTTCTGAAAGCGGATCTGACATTTCGGACTTTCGATAAACAATCACGGACATGCGATTATAGAAAGTTCGCTCCGCAAGGTCGATATCCAAAGCATCCAACAACGGAGACACCCCATGAATACCGTGATGATCACCGGATGCTCCTCTGGCTTCGGGCTGGAGACCGCGCGCCACTTCATCGACAAGGGCTGGTCGGTCGTCGCCACGATGCGCAGCCCGCGCGAGGATGTCTTGCCCGCCTCCGATCGACTGCGCATCCTGCAACTCGACGTGACCGAGCGCGATGCGATCGGCCGCGCGGTCGAGGCAGCAGGTCCGATCGATGCGCTCGTAAACAATGCGGGCATCGGCTGGATGGGACCGCTGGAGGGCACGCCGGAAGAGATAATCCGCGAAATTTTTGAGACCAACACTTTCGGCACGATCGAGATGGTCCGCGCCGTGCTGCCGCAGTTCCGGCAACGCGGAGCGGGGACGATCGTCAATGTTTCCTCCAGTACAACGCTGAAGGCGCTGCCGCTGCTACC
Source organism: Mesorhizobium sp. CA5 (assembly GCF_020165105.1). NCBI lineage: Bacteria > Pseudomonadati > Pseudomonadota > Alphaproteobacteria > Hyphomicrobiales > Phyllobacteriaceae > Mesorhizobium > Mesorhizobium sp. CA5. The sequence goes on from NZ_JAIUHJ010000019.1 coordinate 31,026, forward strand.
GATCTACACGGCCAGCAAGGCTGCGGTGAATGCCTTTACCGAATGTCTCGCGCTGGAGCTCGAGCCCTTCGGCATCCGCACGCGGCTGGTCCTGCCCGGCCAAGCTCCAGGGACCCGTTTCGGGGCAAACGCACGCGGCAAGATGGCAGAAGCGGGGGGCATTCCCGAAGCCTATGGCCCCATTGCCTAGCAGGTCTTTGCCGCTCACGCGGCGGCGGCGACCACGAAGATCACCGAGCCGGCGGACGTGATTGCGGCCATTTGGCGGGCAGTGACCAAGCCGGACTGTCCGTTGCGCCAGGCCGCAGGCGCTGATGCCATGGCTCTTGCCGCATGACGGCAGGAATGCTGGGGCTCCGGCACTTCGGGTCAGGCGGCGGAACACTTTGCCGGTGTCGCGAATCTTCCGCTTCGCCGGCAGAACCTGTCTGAATGGTGGGGTCTGCCCACATGCGGCAAAGGGCTGGATCGAGCCGTTTATCGTGTCCGATTCCAATGACAGCAAGGCGTCGTGAGCTGAATGGCTGATTTACCAATTGGTCGGTTGCGCGCGAACTGGCTGGAAAGAAGGTGCGCATCAACGCCCTCAATCCGGGGCCGACCGACTCACCGATGCACTCCCATATCGACCCGGCCCTCAAGGACCGCATCGCGGCCAACCTGCCGATACGCCGCATGGGCCGGCCCGAGGATATGGCTGCCGCGATCCTGTTCCTGTGCTCCGACGCCGCGAGGTTCGTCTACGGCGCGGCCCTCGACGTGGATGGCGGCTCGATGTTCCGCTGAGCGGCATGGCGTCAGTCATAGGAGAGTTTTACGCGGCTATATGGCGGTGGCGTATTTGGCTTTGGATGCCATCAGCATCCAGAAATTGCCTTGGCGACGCACGACTCCGCGGCATTTCTCACCCGATTTCATTTGGGTATCGGTGACATCGAAACCAGGATTGCTGGAACCGGGACTGGTCGTTTCATATGGTGCCCTTCGCCGGGGGCTGTCGGTCCCGCATCCCGCCTTGACGGCGGCGCTATGCTGATGCTCCTTCGGCCGCCCTGTTGAACCGGTCTCATGGCCACGAACCTGCTCCAGCACCGAACTGACTTGTTTGCGCTTACGGACATTTCGGTGCCTTCACCTTGTACGCCCTTTTCACATTGGTCAGGAGAGCAGTGGGCTCTCCCGACGGAGAGGCCTAGAAGGGCTGGATTTTTAGCGACGGGTTGATAACAGAAAGCGAGGAGCAAAGGCCTTGCTCTCCTGCCGAAGAATGCCAGTACGGATCGCACCTACAGCGAAACCAACGTGCTTATCGCGGGGTGCCGTCGCGGAAAGCGGATTTCCAACTCAAAGGGTGGTTAACCTATCGGGTCTCGCGCTCAGGAGGCGTATGGCGTGGCGATCTCTCGGCGCGAAAAATCATAGCTCTAAAGACATTACATCGCTTCGGCCCGGCAAGGCAGAACCTGCGCCGCCAGCCTGTCGAGCAAGGAGGCGATTGATTTGGCATCGGGGCCGCCGCATCTGGCTTCCGGCGTTCAGGGCTTTCTCGATTCTGCCGGGCCGAGGCCAGAACATCATCAAAGCTCGGTGCCGCGCCGAAAATCATGGCGGTCGTGTTTACATAGTCGCGGGCGAGCGTCAGCAAGGTTCGCAGTCCGTAGAATGCTACAAGTTTCAGACAAGACCGCGCGCAGCGCCAGGCTGCCCGTGCCGACTACCATTGGGTCAAGATGGGCTGCGAAGTCGCCCGAATCGCTCAGTTTGCGGAAATGGACATCGACGCGGTGCGTGCAGTGGTCGCGGAGGAAGAGCATCACCGAAACTGACGGCGGCGCACCGTGCCGCTTGCGCGCCAAGGCCGGCAAGGGAAGCTGCGCCGCGGCGCAACCCGTCACTATCATCGCGTTGCATGCCGCGCCCTTGCCCGCCTTGCGCTTCGCGGCCTCCTGTTCCTGCCTGATTGTTTGGGCGAGGACCGAATAGAAGGGAGGCGCTGCGAAGGTGCGCGGGCGGAAATGGAAAAAGCAGAAATTGAAGGGCTGAAGGACAAGGTACCCTGCGCTGCGGTGCTGGAGCGCGCGGGGTTCGCCCTCGACGTCAAGCAGAGCACGCGCAAGGCGATGAAGTATCGCCGTGAGGCGTCGATCATCATCGTCATCCATGACGGCAAGGGCTGGTTCGACCCGCTTGGCGACGACAAGGGCGATGTCTTTCGCCTGGTCGAACATCTTGAGAAGGTGCCGTTCGTCGAAGCCATGAACGACGTCGCCAACCTTGTCGGGTTCGTGCCGTCCGAGCCGGTCTGGCAGCGGGTGTCCCGCCAGCGGGAGCCTGACCTGTCGATACCGGAGCGCTGGCACGCACGGCGCAGGCCGTGGTGCGGATCGGCGACCTGGCGCTATCTCACCAAGGCCCGCCATCTTCCCGACCGCATCGTCCGCGCCGCAATCAGCGCCGGCGTCCTGCGCGAAGGCCCGCACGGCTCGATGTGGGCTGCCCATATTGACACCAACGGCACCGTTACGGGCTGGGAAGAACGCGGACCGGACTGGCGCGGCTTTGCCACGGGCGGCGCCAAGGTGCTGTTCCGCCTCGGCAGTCCCGATGCGTTGCGCCTTTGCGTGACCGAAGCCGCGATCGACGCTATGAGCCTTGCCGCGCTTGAGGGCTTCCGCGCCGACACGCTCTATCTCAGCACCGGTGGCGGCTGGTCGCCGGCAACCGATGCGGCGCTCCGCGCGCTTGCCGCCAAGCCGGGTATTGAGCTCGTCGCGGCTACCGACAACAACAAGCAGGGCGACATCTATGCCGACCGCCTGCTCGGACTGGGGGAGGAAGCTCAGTGCGGCGGTGATCGCCTTCGACCTATAGCGGATGATTGGAACGCCGATCTGAGAATGAAAGCGGAAGCAGGAGCGGAGGAAGGAGGAAGCTGCCGCATGCCCGCCGGTCGCGTCAAGGGTGAAGCTTCGCCCGGCTCGCGCCGGCCCTTGACCCGCCCGGGCGGAGAGGCGGCCGCGGGGGGAGGGTCCGGAAGAGCCGAAGGGGATGGTGATCCATAGGGGATGAACCGCGCTCCGGCTCCGCACAAGGCCAGGAGCCTCCCATGACCCAATCCTTCATCCGCAAGGTCTACTTCGGCGTCGCCGATCGCCGGCAGATGTTCCGCCTCTTCGACCGCCACGCCCAGCGGCCCGATCGCTGGGAGAATGACGACAGCGGCCTGTTCGCCGGCGAGTGGTTCGAGATCGCGCGAGCCGAGCACGATTACATGCTCGACCTGCTGCCGCCGCTCTGGATGCGCGGCGAGATGTTCGCCCTTCGCGAGTCCCTCACCGAGAGCCTGACCAGCGTCTTCTACACACTGCGCATCAACGGCAGGACGCGCTACTTCCATGCCTATTGCGACCTCGCGCGGCTCCGCTCGCCGGTCGAGATGCGCGACGCCATCGTCGAACGCGAATCCTGGCCAGTGAAGGCGATGACGCGTGCGGAGCGCCTCGAGCATGTCTGGAGCGCAACCCATGACGAGTACCGCGGCTACGCCGGGGAGCGCTTCGGAGCCGAGCATCGCGGCAAACGCACCATCCTCGTCTATGGCCTGGGGACGCCCGAGCAGAAGTTGCTCGACGACCTGACCGACGACGAGATCGCGGCCAAGCTGCCGGTGCATCTCAGGAACCTTCCCGTCCGCGCAGCGGCGTGAGGGAGGCGGCGATGTTTACCTTTCCGATCGTAGCGGTCCGCAAGGTCATAGAGCGCGGCATCGAGGATGCCGCGGCCAATGACGGTTTCCGCAATCCCTACTACGGCACCCGCCCCGGCGAAGGCGAGAGTCCGGGTCTGTGGCTGGTCGGCGACGAGGGCGTCTACATCATGTCCAACGGCAGGCTCGTCGAAGGGACACGCGCGCTCGTCGTCTATTCCGAGCAATGCCACCCCAGGGGCGACGTTGACTGGTGGGACTACAAGCGCCGCCACTTCGGCGCCGATGACGGCCTCGAGTTCATCGAGGCCGAGCGTCTGCTTCCGCTGTTCGACCGCAACCTGCGGGCTACTCACCTCAATGTCGAACTCACCGAGACCGAAATCGCGCTCTCGCTGATCACCCGCTGACTTCCCAAGCCGCGACATCGATCGCCTGGCCGACCCGCTCGGCCGGGGGCTCGCGCGCGCCTTCAAGACGAGGATTCTCCAGATGTCCAACGACGATCCATTCACGCTCGATCTGTTCAACACCACCACGCTCTCGTCGGGCCTCGGTCTCGGCGTCACCGCCTTCGGCAACGACTTCGGCGCTGGCGAGCCCAAACCTAAAGAGATTACGACGCCCGCCGTGCCGGAGTCGCAGCCGGCCTTCCAAACCGTCCACTCGCTGTGCCGCGCGGCCGAGGCCGGCCTGGATGGCAACAACTTCTTCCTCGAGACCGATCGCGGTCTTGCCCGGAGCTGGAAGCAGCGAGCCCGCGATAATCTCGATGCAATCCGACTCGCCGCCGAAATCGAGCGCGCCGATCGGCCGGCGACGCGCGAAGAACAGGCGCGGCTGATCCGCTTCACCGGTTTCGGTGCGTCCGAGCTCGCCAATGCGGTGTTTCGCCGTCCCGGCGACCGTGCTTTCCGCGCCGGCTGGGCCGCGATGGGCGCCGAGCTCGAGGAGATGGTGTCGAGCACCGACTACGCCTCGCTCGCGCGCTGCACGCAATATGCGCACTTCACGCCAGAGTTCATCGGTCGCGCGATGTGGGCAGGCCTCGTGCGTCTCGGCTGGCGTGGGGGCAGGGTGCTCGAGCCCGGTATCGGCACGGGATTGTTTGTGGCACTGATGCCGGCAAAACTGCGCGACGAGGTGCACGTCACCGGCGTCGAGCTCGATCCGGTGACCGCGCGGATTGCCAGGCTACTCCAGCCTCGGGCACGCATTGTAAACGCCGACTTAGCCCGCACCGACTTGCCGGCTGACTTCGATCTCGCCATCGGCAACCCACCCTTCTCGGACCGTATCGTCCGCTCGGATCGCTTCTATCGGTCGATGGGGCTGCGCCTGCATGATTACTTCATCGCCCGCTCGATCGACCTTTTGAAGCCCGGCGGTCTCGCCGCGTTCGTCACCAGCTCGGGCACCATGGACAAGACGGATTGTTCGGTGCGCAAGCACATCGGCAAGACCGCCGATCTCGTCGCCGCCGTCCGCCTTCCGGAGGGCAGCTTCCGGGCCGACGCCGGCACCGATGTGGTGGTGGACGTCCTCTTCTTCCGCAAGCGAGGGCACGGCGAGGTCGAAGGCGATCTGTCGTGGCTCGATACCGACGAGGTCCGTCCTGCCGATGGCGGCGATGGCGCGATCCGCATCAACCGCTGGCTTGCCCGGCAGCCGGATTTTGTGCTCGGCACGCACGCGACCACGTCGGGACGGTTCGGCGAGACGTATACCTGCCTCCCGTGTCCCGGCATCGATCTTGAACCGGCCCTGTCGGATGCGATCACCCTTCTTCCGCAAGCCACCTATGACGGCGAGCCCGAGAGGATCGATGTCAAAGGCGGGCACACCGAGCACCTCGGTGAAGACCGCCCCGTAGGCCCCTCGATCCGCGAGGGCAGCTTCTTCGTCGCCTCGAACACCGCGCTGATGCAGATGGTCGACGGCGCGCCAGTGACCCTCACCGTTCGCAAGGGCCGGTCGAGCGATGGGATGCCTGACAAGAACGCCCGCATTATCCGCAAGCTGATCCCGATCCGCGACGCGGTGCGCGAGGTCCTCAAGGCGCAGGAGCTGGATCGGCCGTGGAAGGCGGCGCAGGTCAAGCTGCGCATCGCCTGGTCAAACTTCGTCCGTGCCTTCGGTCCGATCAACACCACCGTCGTGTCGACCAGCGAGGACCCGGAGACCGGCGAGGTGCGCGAGACGCATCGCCGCCCGAACCTCGCCCCGTTCCTCGATGATCCTGATTGCTGGCTCGTGGCTTCGATCGAGGACTACGACCTCGAGACGGACACCGCCCGGCCTGGTCCGATCTTCACCGAGCGGGTGATCGCACCGCCCGCGGCCCCGATCATCAATTCGCCAGCAGACGCCCTCGCGGTCGTGCTGAACGAGCGCGGCCTAGTCGATATCGATCAGATCGCCGAGCTGTCGCATGTCGATCCCGACCTGGTCATCGCCGATCTGGGCGACGCCATCTACCGCGATCCGGAGAGCGGCGCCTGGCGGACCGCCGACGACTATCTCTCCGGCCAGGTCCGCGGCAAGCTCAAGGCCGCTGAAGCCGCCGCGGCTCTCGATCCCGCCTTCGAGCGCAACGTCCGCGCCCTCGTAGCTGTCCAGCCCGCCGATCTCGGCCCATCCGACATCACCGCGCGTCTCGGCGCACCCTGGATTCCGGCCGCCGATGTGGTCGCCTTCGTCAAGGAGACGATGGGCGCCGAGATCCGCATTCACCACATGCCCGAGCTCGGTTCTTGGACGGTTGATGCCCGCCAGCTCGGTTACATGGCGTCCGGCACGTCCGAATGGGGCACCGAGCGCCGGCATGCCGGCGAGCTCGTCACCGACGCGCTCAACAGCCGCATGCCGCAGATCTTTGACACCATCAAGGATGGCGACAGCGAGCGGCGCGTGCTCAATGTCGTCGACACCGAGGCGGCCAAGGAGAAACTCACCAAGATCAAAACGGCCTTCCAAAACTGGATCTGGTCCGATCCCGACCGCACCGACCGGCTGGCGCGGGTCTATAATGACCGGTTCAACAACATCGCCCCGCGAAGGTTCAACGGGGACCATCTGCAACTTGCGGGCGCCTCAGGCGCGGTTTCTCTTTATGGACACCAGAAGCGCGGCATTTGGCGCATCATCTCGGCCGGTTCGACATATCTCGCGCACGCCGTAGGCGCCGGCAAGACCATGACCATGGCGGCCGCCGTCATGGAGCAGAAACGGCTCGGTCTCATCGCCAAGGCCATGGTGATCGTCCCAGGACATTGCTTGGCGCAGGCCGCGCGCGAGTTCCTGGCGCTCTATCCGATGGCCCGCATCCTCGTCGCCGACGAGACCAATTTCAGCAAGGACAAGCGGCGCCGCTTCCTCAGCCGCGCGGCCATGGCGAATTGGGACGCCATCATCATCACTCATTCGGCCTTCCGCTTCATCGGCGTTGCGTCCTCGTTCGAACAGCAGATGATTCAGGACGAGCTCGCGCTCTATGAGTTCCTGCTCACCAAGGTCGAAAGCGGCGATCGCGTGTCGCGCAAGCGCCTCGAGCGGCTGAAGGAAGGCCTCAAGGAACGTCTGGAGGCCCTCGCAACCCGCAAGGACGACCTGCTCACCATCTCCGAGATCGGCGTCGACCAGATCATCGTGGACGAGGCGCAGGAGTTCAGGAAGCTCAGCTTCGCGACCAACATGTCGAGCTTGAAGGGGATCGATCCGAACGGCTCGCAGCGCGCCTGGGACCTCTATGTAAAATCCCGCTTCGTCGAGACCAGGAACCCGGGCAGGGCGCTCGTCCTCGCCTCCGGTACACCGATCACCAATACGTTGGGCGAGATGTTCTCGGTGCAGCGCTACCTCGGCTACGCGGCTTTGTCCGAGCGTGGCCTCCACGAGTTCGATGCCTGGGCTTCGACCTTTGGCGACGTCACTACCGAACTCGAGCTGCAGCCCAACGGCAAATACAAACCGGTCACCCGCTTCGCCACCTTCGTCAATGTCCCTGAGCTGATCGCCATGTTCCGCACCTTTGCGGATGTGATCACGCCCGAGGATCTGCGCGACTACGTCAAGGTGCCGGCGCTCTCGACCGGCACGCGGCAGATCAGGACCTGCAAACCATCTGTCGCGTTCAAGCGCTACCAGGCTCTCCTCGACGCCCGGATCAAGGCGATCGAAGGGCGCGAAGCGCCACCCGAGCCCGGCGACGATATCCTGCTCTCGGTCATCACCGATGGCCGCCATGCCGCGATCGACCTCCGCCTCGTCGATCCGGACAATGACAATGAGCCGGGCAATAAGCTCAACGACCTGATCGCCAATGCTTACCGCATCTGGCGCGACACCGCAGACGCAGCCTACGTCCGGCCGGACGGCACGCCTTTCGAACTGACTGGCGCCGCGCAGATGATCTTTTCCGATCTCGGCACGCTCAATGTTGAGCGGACGCGGGGCTTCTCGGCCTATCGTTGGATCCGCGACGAGCTGGTGCGCATGGGCGTGCCGGCGGCCGAAATCGCCTTCATGCAGGACTTCAAGAAGTCGGAGGCCAAGCAGCGGCTGTTCGGCGACGTCCGCGCGGGCAAAGTCCGGTTTCTCATCGGCTCGTCCGACACCATGGGCACCGGCGTCAATGCCCAGCTCCGGCTCAAGGCGCTGCATCATCTCGACGTGCCATGGCTCCCCTCGCAAATCGAGCAGCGCGAGGGACGCATCTTGCGGCAGGGCAACCAGCACCACATCGTCGACATCTTCGCCTATGCCACCGAAGGCTCGATGGACGCCCAGATGTGGCAGAACAACGAGCGCAAGGCTCGCTTCATCGCCGCTGCACTCTCGGGCGACACCTCGGTGCGCCGCCTCGACGACCTCGGCGAAGGGCAGGCCAACCAGTTCGCCATGGCCAAGGCGATTGCCTCGGGCGACCCGCGCCTGATGCAGAAGGCCGGGCTCGAGGCCGACATCGCCTGGCTCGAACGCCTGAGAGCGGCGCATCAGGACGATCAGTTCGCCATCCGCCGACAGATCCGCGATGCCGAGCGCGACATCGAACACTCGACACGTCGCATTGGCGAAATCGGCCAGGACCTCGCGCGGCTGGTCCCGACGACGGGCGAGGCGTTCCGCATGAGCGTGGGCAACAGGACATATGTGGAGCGCAAGCTCGCCGGCCGCGCCCTGATGACCGAGATCCTGACTTTGATCCAGCTCCAGCATGCCGGTACCCGCACCATCGCCGCGATCGGGGGGTTCGAACTCCAATATTGCGGCGAGCGCTTTGGCCAGGACAGCTATGGCTACATCACCACGTTGCTGCGCGCCGGCGCGGCGACGGAAGTCGAGTTACCTGTGACCACCACGCCGCTTCGCGCGATTGCAAAGCTCGAACATATGCTTGGCAATCTTGAGGAGGAGCAGGAGCGCGCACGCCACAGGCTCGCGGAGGCCGAGCGGCGGCTCGCGTCCTATCGCTCACGCGCGGGCAGTACCTTCGCCTTCTCGGACGAACTGGCCGACAAGCGCCGCCAGCTCTCCGAAATCGAAAGATCGCTGTCGCAGGAGATCGATGGTGTACGCCCCGCTGAGGTGCAGGCGGCGTAACCCGCCCCCACGTTCTGAGCAGCCGTCGCCGGCCCGGTGGAGGGGCCTTCCCGAACGAAGTAGGGAAGCGAAAAGGCAAGGAGGACTGCTCGCAGATCGGGCGGCCCGCCGACGCTGACGCTCAATCGCGCCGTCGCCATCCCGGCCCGTCATCCTGCGCAGGGCTGAAGAAGCCCCGCTTGGCCAGCCGGGCAGGGATGCTCCAACGCAATTGCCCCGTCCCGCCCGCTCCGCGGGCCGGGGGATGTCTTCGGAAAGAAGACGAAAAAAGGCCCGGCGACGGGGCCTGTCCATAACCCACCAAGGAGCATTCCAATGGAACTGAAATTTGTCGATCCGCGCTCGCTCAAGGACAATCCCGACAAGGCGCGGCGCTCCAAGTCCAGCCCTCAGGCCGACGCCTTGCTGCTGGCAACGATCAAGGCCATCGGCGTTGTCGAGCCGCTGATCGTCTTCGCTGAGGCCGATGGCGGAAATGGCTTCGTCATCGATCAGGGTCATCGCCGGGCGAAGCAGGCGATCGCTGCAGGTCTCGAAGAGATCGCCGTTCTGGTCGTGCCTCGAGCCGAGGACGGCGGCGCGATGCGCTCGCTGGCCACCTCGATCACGCACGAGCAGCTTAACCCGGTCGATCTGTGGCGTGCGATCGAGCGTCTCGTTGCGCTGAACTGGACCGAAGAGGCCATTGCGATCGCCCTCGCGCAGTCGGTGCGCCAGGTCAAGAAGCTGCGCCTGCTCGCCAATGTACTGCCGGCGATGCTCGACGCCATGGCCAAGGGCGATATGCCGAACGAGCAGCAGCTCCGCACTATCGCGGCCGCTTCGCTTGAGGAGCAGAAGGAGGTCTGGAAGGCCAAAAAGCCGAATAAGGGCGATCCGCAGGTGCCGTGGTGGAGCATCGCCAACGGTCTCACCAAGCGCCGGATGTACGCGCGCGACGCAAGCTTTGGCGACGAGCTGCGCGAGGCCTATGGCATCGCCTGGGTGGAGGATCTGTTCGCACCGGCCGACCAGGACAGCCGGTACACCACCGACATCGACGCCTTCCTCGGCGCCCAGCAGGAATGGATGACTCAGAACCTGCCCAAGAAAGGCATCATCACCGAACCGAACACGTATGGAGAGGTGAAGCTGCCGCCAAAGGCGGAACGCGTTTATGGCACGCCGAAGAAGTCGGATCACGCCGCGATGTATCTCGACCGCGAGGGAAAGGTGAAGACCGTTCACTTCCGTCTGCCCGAGGCCAAGAAGAAGGCCAACGCGACGGAAGCCGCCGAGGCGGTCGTCATGCCGAAATCGCGTCCCGATGTGACCCGTAAGGGCATCGAGATGATCGGCGACCTGCGCACCGATGCTCTCCATGAGGCGCTGTCACGGGCGCCGATCGAGGACGACACGTTGTTGGCGTTGCTCGTTCTCGCCTTCGCTGGCCAGAACGTGCGCGTTGATTCCGGTGCCGGCGGCGACCATGGGTTCGGTCGCCGCATGCCTCGGCACGCCGCCACCCTCTTCGATGCCGAGGGCAAGTTCGCTTTCGACGCCGAGACTTTGCGTATCGCGGCCCGGGGCGTCCTCATCGATGCGCTCTCCTGCCGCGAGGGCATGAGCAAGTCGGGCGTGGTGGCGCTCGTCGCAGCGGGCGCGATCGGGGCAGACAGCTTCCTCGCCAATATGGGCACCGAGGACTTCCTGTCCTGTCTGTCGCGTCCAGCGCTCGAGGGCTCCTGCGCCGGTACGCCGGTTCTGCCGCGGGCGCGCGTAAAGGACACGCGGGCCGCGCTCGTCGAGCACTTCAAGGAGGGGCACTTCGTCCACCCGGCTGCGCTGTTCGCTGCCGATGCGGCAAGCCTGACCGAGTGGCTGTCCAAGAGCACCGTCCCCGAGGCCGAGGACGACGTTGGGCCTGAGGTCGACGGTCTGAGTGGAGAGGACCAACATTCCGAGAAAGGCGAGCTCGGGGAAGGCTATCGCGAGGCCGCCGAATAGACCTCGCGTCCTTTTGATCGCTCTGCCGCCGCCAGGTTCGCTTGGCGGCTGCAGGTGCACGGCCGCGGCAGCGAGCGCTGGCGATACAATGGAACTCCGGCGTGGGCCCACGGCCATGATGGTGTGACCCTGTTGTGCGTGCCGAGACACCTTCGGTCGATGAATAGGCAGGTGGCCATGATCACCCGTCCTTCGGTTCCAATGTCGAAGTCGAGGCCCGTGCCGGTCCTCACTCGGGCTTCATGCGGTCCTGAACCTGCGGCCGTCCGCTTCAAGGCCGCGTTCCGCGCCGCGAGGCGGCCGGATCGGTCCGGTCTCGGCATGGCAGGCCCGCGCCCCGCGCGAGGGCTGAAGAAAGCCCTGCTTGGCCGCAAACCTTCCATGCTCGTCTCGGTCCGCCCGGGCCCTGAAGCGCCCGTCATTCCGCCGGTTCTTTTTGGTCCGCGCCCGAGGGAGGGCCGGCACGGAGCCGGTCCTGGCCTCGAGAACCAGAAGAAAGGATATGCCAATGACCAGGAAAGCCGCCAATCCCCGCGCAACCGCCCGCGTCGCTCCGCTGCGCAAGGGCACTACCTTCCAAATGGTCCGTCTCGTGTGTCCCGACGCCGCACAGTGCGCGCTCGTCTCGGAGAGCTTTGGCCTCCCGGTGCTCGACAGCGACGGCATTCGCGACTTGCACGAAAAGCTCGTCGTGGACACGGCCGCAGCGCTCGACGAGGGGCTTGGGGAACGCGCCATGCAGATACACCTGCAACGCGTCGCCGGTGCCTTTGTCGGGTCCGCCTACGGGGCCGGCCAGTTCTACAGCCGGTCGGTATCCGAAGCTCGGGACGCGACGGCCAAGTCGGCCTGCGACGATCGGAACGAAGACGTCGCAGGTCCGGTCGGCTTCGACAGCGCTGCCCAGCGCAAGCGTGAGTTCGCCGCCGATATGGCACTACAGGCCCATGCGCTGCGCATGGCCGCCGAGGGGGCTATCGCGGCCTACGAGCAGGTCGTAGGCGAGGTCTGGAAGCCCTTCGAGCGTCCAGTCGAAAACCCCGGCCAATCCGTCGACCGCAAGGCGGCCGAATTGCAGATGGCGGCCCTCGGATGAACGTCGAGGGCGGGGCTCCGGTCCCGCCCTCCTTCCATGTTGAGCACGTCCGGCTCATCCGTCCGTCGCATCGACTGCACGGGGCCCAGCCGATTTTCATATGCCGAACATGCCGCTTTCGATCGTGGCTAAGTGAACCTTTCGTTGCGAGCGCCGTCTCCTGGCGGACGAAGAGAGACAACCTGCTGCCATGCAGTGCGCCGGAGCAAATAGGGCCGCATCGTCTCCCAATTTCCCGCCCGTGGCGACCACGTCGACGGCAAGTTCTTGTTCCAGCGATTTCATGTGTGCGACTTTGCACCCAGGTTCGGATGTCGCTTCCGGTGCACGACGTTCCGGGGACGGCCGCCGACGCCAGCTCGTTCGCCAGCCTCGGCCCGATCGGCATTGCTGGGCTCCTTCACGGCCCAACTCCGGCTCTCTGGTGATGGCTTTCCTGGTGCGGCTGCGGATCTTCCCCGATCAACCCGCAAGGGGTCCGCTAGCATGCTGCGGCCGCTCGGCTGGCGCCTTCGGGTGATCGCGCCCGCCTCCGCACACTGACGGAGCCATCGAGCGGGAATTGGCCCGCTCCAAGATGGAGCCCTCAGATGTCCCACGATCTCATACTCGCCCAAAAGGCCGCATGGTCTCTCGCCCGCACTCTCATGGTCCCGGTTATCCTCTTCCAGGTCGACAACAAATTTGGTGTCATGCCCGCCGATGAACTCGACGACGCCGATGTCGAAATCCTCTTCGAATACGATCCATATGGCGATGGCCGGTCGGTTCATTGAACCGACATTCTCTCGACGGCATTCAGGCGGCGCCCAGCGCCGCTTTCCTATTTTCTGACGGCCGCTCGCGCCCCCGTCCTTCCCGAGGTCCTGGCGGAGCCAGGCAGTCAGCGCAACGGCTTCGCCGTCCTCCGCTGTCGCTGCGGCCCACCCCATCGTGCAAGCACGATGGGACCCGGTAGGGTGCGCGGCCCGCCTTCCTGCTCCGCCCAAGCGGACCCCGTGACGGGGCCGCGATCGGCGCGGCCTACAACCGGAGGTTCATGAAAATGACCAGGAAAGAAAATGCAGAGCGCATGGACGTCTATGCGCAGATCACGGACCGCATCGTAGCCGAGCTGGAGAAGGGTATCCGTCCTTGGATGCAGCCGTGGCAACCGAGCAATGCCTCCGGCCGCGTCACCCGGCCGCTCAGACACAATGGTCTGCCCTATAACGGCATTAATGTGCTGCTGCTTTGGTCGGAGGCTGTCGCACGCGGCTTTTCCAGCCCGATGTGGATGACATTCAAGCAGGCGCTCGACCTTGGCGGCGGGGTTCGCAAGGGCGAGACCGGCTCTACAGTGGTCTTCGCCAGCCGCTTCACCAGGACGGAGACGAACACCAGGGGCGAGGAAATCGACCGCGAGATCCCGTTCCTCAAGGCGTATTCTGTTTTCAACATTGCGCAAATCGATGGCCTGCCGGACCAGTTTTATCGACGGCAGGCGGAGCCGGTGCGCAATCCGATCGCCCGGATCGGGCATGCCGACCAGTTCTTCGCCAATACTGGGGCGCTAATCCAGCACGGCGGGGATCGCGCCTACTTCGCCCCGGTGACGGACCACATCCAGATGCCGCCTTTCCAGACGTTCCGGGACGCCGCGTCATACGTTGCCACACTCAGTCACGAGGTCATCCATTGGACTTCGGCGCCGCATCGCGTGAACCGCGACCTTAGCCGCTATGCCAAGGATCGCAGCGAGCGAGCGCGCGAGGAACTGATTGCCGAGCTCGGAAGCTGCTTCCTCTGCGCCGATCTTGGTATCGCGCCCGAACTCGAGCCCCGGCCGGACCATGCGAGCTACCTCGGCTCGTGGTTGAAAATCCTCGCCGACGACAAGCGCGCGATCTTCTCGGCCACAGCCCATGCGCAGCGCGCCGTCGGTTTCCTGCATGGACTTCAGCTGGAGACCGCAGAAGAACGCAATGCTGCCTAATGTTTCACGCATCAACTTTGGAAGGGGAGGTCATGTGCCTCCCCTCTGTTTCGCTCGGCCGTGCCGGCCGATGGCTAAGCCGGAGATGCTTCCCAGACAATCGCGAAACCGATTCCCGCTCTGGCTGATCGACAGATCCGGGCGGCCGATTTCCTTCTCGCGGCCATCCTAAAGTTCGAACCGAAGTTGCCGTTGTTCCGGCGGCAACACATCGACTAGCGACGAAAGCCTGACACCCAAGAGCCGGATTGCCTTCTGTACCGGAAAACACCGACCCCAGGAGATCGGCTGCGAAACATTTGAATCAGAGAACTCGATTGGCACCGAAACGGTGCGACTGCGCGTGGTCTGGTGGCAATCGGCAAATTTGACCCAAAGCGCGATCGTCCGGCCCCGGCCATTGCCGTGATGAAAGGCATCGCGGAGCGACCGCCGAAGGCGCGAGCCTCGTAGCTTGCGGCAGCCATCACGCCTGCCGCGTCAGCACCACAAGGCCGCATGGTGCGGGCTCGGAAACGAGAACGGAGACTGAAAATGGCTACCATCGGCAGCTTCAAGAAGACCAATGCGAACGAGTTCACCGGCGAGATCGTCACCCTCAGCGTCCAGGCCAAGGGCGTGCGCATCGTCCCCGACACCCGGGCCAGCGGCGAGAACGCTCCAAGCCACCGTGTCGTGGTCGGCAAGGCCGAGATCGGCGCCGCCTGGTCCAAGCGCTCCAACGAGGGCCGCGATTATCTCGGGCTCAAGCTCGACGACCCGAGCTTCACCGCTCCCATCTACGCCAACCTCTTCGCCGACGAGGAAGGCGAGGGCCACAGCCTCATCTGGTCCCGCCCCAACCGCCGCAACGGCGAGTAACAGGTAGCCAGCCCGTTCGGCTTCGGCCGGACGGCTTCGGCGCCTGATACCGGGTTTCAGCGGTGAAGCCGCGATCAACTGCTCTTTCGCAACAGAATTCCATTGTCGGGCAGTACTTCAATTCCAGCCTTCTCGAGCGCATCCACAATCGCTAATATATTGTTTGCGATCGGAATCCGCGCCCGGCGTTCGAAATCAGCGATTGTCTGCCGTGCGACGTTTGCCGCACGGGCCAAATCATCTTGGCTCCATCCCAACATTGCACGCGCGCCGCGACACTGTTCGGGGCTGAAATTCGCAGCCCTGTTGCCAACATTATGATTGACGTCAATCAATTTGTATATTATCCCTGACCGAACTAGCGGTCGAAGAGGGTGCGCGAACACCCTTTTCGACCTGACCAAAGCCAAGCTGTGTGGGAGCTCGGATCATGGCTGATTCCGACAATACCACGACTTTGCCTTCCGTCACGCTTGGACGGGAGACGCGGTCTCCGTTGACCAACGACCGTACCGTCCCTTCAGCCGAAGCCCCGTTGTCACCCGATCCCGCACTTCTCCTGTCCCTTGCCTGGATCGACGCCCATGTTGCGATGCTGGCTTCCTGCGTCCGGCAGCAGCAGGAGGAGGAGAGAGTCCTGGAGCGCGGCGCGCTCTTGCCCACCGGCGCAGTTATTGGGCGCGGGGATGGGGCTAGCGCCGACTGCGACGGTCTCGATCCCCGGGAACAGCATGATGCCGAGAAGGCCGACGCCTTGCTGGCTGAGCTTGCTTCGACGCCTGCTCAATCGTTGACAGGCGTGATCGCCAAGCTCGCGGTCATCCTTCGAGAGGCGACTGACAACACCGACATCTTCGAATTTCCGCTGCCGCAGATCCGCTCGGCCTTGGCCGATTTGCGGCGGCTCACGCATGAAGCGACAAGCGACCAGCCGGCCGGCTGGCCCGCCGGCGACCAATCGATCGGCTCGCTGTTCGAGCTGTCCGCATCATCCTTCGCGGCCTGGCGCGCATTCGGTGCGTGGAGCCAAGGCGATGACGAGGCCTATCGCAGCTGGACGAACACATTCAAAATACTGCAGGGCGGCGCAAGCCAATAGGCCTCGCTAGGCCCCCGGGCCTGATCGCTCGTCGCCGGGTTCCCTCCTCGTCCATTCGTCAATGACGGAATCCAAGGATTTCGCTTAACGCCGCGTCCCCCTATCAAATTCTCGAGAAGGGAAGGATGCGGATGAAGCCGGATACATCGCAGTGGCGTGACCCACAGGCATATGCATTCGTCAAAGGCGCAACCGCCGATGAGATTGCCTGGGAATTCCTGCGACGCAATCCGCAATATCAGCAGGACTTCGCGACCTCACGCTCGGCTCAGGCGATGCGCGCATTACGCAAACGCTGGGGTTTGCAGTTTCGCCGCCCGGCCTGACCAGTCCGCGGTGGAGCAACCCGTCTATTGGGCGCCTCAGATCAACCCTGGGGTCGTCAACCTTGTCGCGCTTCCGCGGGGCCTGCGCACGGGTCAAGGCAGCGCCTCCGACGTCCAGCTGGCCGCGGCGGGCCGGCATGACGAGGTCGGCCTTCACGTGCGTTCGTCGCCGGGGGGTATGCAACTGGCACTTCTTGGCGACACGAAGCCAGACGAACCGCTCGCCGCCATCATACCGCTGGACGAAATGGCGCACGACCGGCTGCAAGCCATCGAGCGGTTCATCCGCTCGATCCACAGGCAGCACCTTCCCGACGCCCGCTTGACCGCGGGCCGGCGCCGGCGCCTTGTCCACATGCTGCGATGCCTCGATGGGCGGGAAGAGCAGGCATCCCATTTTGAAGTTGCGACCGCTTTGTTCGGCCGACGGCTGGTCAGCGCCGCCGACTGGCACGACTCGGCTTTTCGGTACCAGACGTATCGCTTAGTTCGCGACGGCCTGAAGATGGTCGAGCGCGGCTATCGCCAACTGCTACGTGCGCGACGGCGTCATTCCTGAAGGGGGCCTGACGCCAGGTTCACTTAATGCGGTGTGTGCAAGTCCAGGGTTACCATCCTGAACTGAATAGCGTTTTTGCGCTGCCTTGCGGCCGTTGAGGTCAGCTCTGCTGCTCAGCTAAGCGGAGAGCGCCAGGGCAGGGCTCGTTCGTTGCAAGTCTGACCCGAAGCAGCGTGAGCCAACGATCGAACTCAGGCATCACCGTCTTCGGGCAATAATCTCGACCGGTGCTGCCTCGCGATCCGATGAAGCCAAATGCGGTGACACGCCCAGTGCGGTTATGGCCCAGCGATCGTGAGGGGTGGCCCGGTAATCTCCATATCGAACTGGGCCGCGACGGCCTTGATTGCCACAAGGTCGCGCGGAATTTCCAGTCCCTGCGCGGCAACCGCCGGGAAAAAGCTCTCGAGACCACCCGGGGACAGGATGGCGATCCATCGCGCACGCTCAACGACGACGAATGTGTGCTCGACGCCAGCGGGAATGTAGAACACTGCCCCGGTGGTACGCTCGGAAATTTCCCCGGCGCGCCAGAAGCGCAGCCGCCCTTGGAGAATGACGAATATTTCGTCGGCCTCGAGATGGCGATGGCGTGGCGGTCCGTCGCCCGGACCAGCATCGGATGCAAATGCCCCGAGCTTGCCGCCGGTCTCGCGCGCCGTCAGAAGCGTTTCGTAGTGCGTACCGTTCCAATCGGTCTGAGTGCCAGGTGCTGCCCGCATTTGCATCTTCGCCACATGGGGTTGGAGTGAAGCTTGATGGCGTCACGATAGCTACACGCTGGCCTCAGGCGGTCGCCTCGTATGAACATACGAGATGCGCCGGGGAATGGTTGTCAGTGAAGCCGGCTTCCGGCAAACTGCAGATCCCTTCAGGTGAGGGAGCGGTGAATCCGGCACGCATGCACGACTTCGACGGCATGGTCGGGCAGATCTACGATGCGGCGGTCGAACCCGGCCGCTGGCCGCAGGTTCTCGAGACGCTGTCGGATTTCCTCGAAGGCGCTGCCACCAAGCTGACGTTCCAGAACGCAAGGACGTTGCGCAGCGAAGCGAGTTCGGTGCGCATGCCGCCCGAGGCGGACCTCACCTACGCACAGTATTACCACAAGACCAATGTGTTCCTGCCGCGTATCGCCAAGCTGCGCGCCGGCGCGTTGATTCCGGTGTGGGACCTCGTGCCGCGCGAAGTCTACCAGCGCTCCGAGTTCTATAACGACTTCTGCCGACCCGGCGACATGTGCCACCCGATCGGGGTCGTGCTGGCCAACGAACCGGACATGCGCGTCGTGTTCACCTGCGGACGCGCCAGGACAGCCGGCGAGTTCGAGCCCGAGCATCTCGAGCGGCTGCGCCGCGTCGGGCCGCATCTGGTTCGCGCGGCGAGCGTGGGATTGCGCCTCTCGCGTTCGGAGATCGCCAGGAGTGCCAATGTCGAGGCGCTCGACCGCATCGCCCAAGGCGTGCTGATCGTGGCGGCAAGCGGCGAGATCCTGTTCGCCAACCGAACGGCCGAAGCGCTGCTCAGTGAAGCCGATGGAATCAAGACAGAGAAATCGGCGCTGCGCGCAACCAGGCGCTCGGATGCCGCGCAATTTCAACGGTTGATCGTCGCGGCTGCGGAGCGGTCGGACACCGCGGGCGGCGTGATGGCGCTGGCGCGGCCGGCGCCGCGGCGACCGCTGAGCGTGTTGGTGGCGCCGCTGAAGATCGAGTCGACTTGGTTCGTGACCGGCCGCCCCGCCGCAATCGTGTTCGTGGCCGATCCGGACAGCGCGCCGCGGACCATGCAGGCCCAGGTGCGCAATCTCTATCGGCTGACCCCGGCCGAGGCCGCCGTGGCCATTGCAGTCGCCCGCGGCGAAGGACTTCAGGCGGCCGCAGACGAGCTCGGCATCAGCCTGACCACGGTGCGCACCCACCTGCAGCACGTGTTCGAAAAGACGGAGACGCGGCGGCAGGCGGAGCTGGTGCGCCTCATTGCGGCGAGTGGCGTTTACGAGTGACAATCTGGAGCGCAGCAAGGCTCGCCCAAGCTGGTTGTAAGTGCTTTCGAGATAGCAAGCCCGCTCATCCATGACTGATCCTCACTGTCCCTCTGCAGACTGCCGGTCCGCTGTCGGCCCAAGTGAGACGTCCGCAGCATACGGCCGCTCCAGCGCAAAGGCCGCCATTGGAGCGCGTGTCTGGACCAGCTTCGAGAGCAGTCAGCATTATCCGGTCGTGCACGCGAAGGCGAATCCCGATCCCGTCCGCGATCGCCAGATGGATCCAGGCTCTGATGCAGCACATGTCAGGCCGCGGCAACATCAGCACCGGCGAGACGGTCCACATCATCTCTTTTCGTCGCAGATGACGCTATCGTCTCCGTGATGCATTTTTCAGTGCGCACCGACGACCTCTCGAACGGGCTGATCTGGCCGAAGGACGGCTGAAGCCTCGACCGCCTATGCCGCAATGGCGCGACGCGGGTTTCTTCCCCTGGGCGAAGCCCATTCCTCGCGAAACCAAGAAACGCGCGCCTGCGCCGTCCTGCGCTGTGCTGCGGTCGCAAGCGATGCGGCAGCGGTCGCCTCCGGGCTCACGATCGCCATCGAGGCCGCATGGTGCGGGCTCGGAAACGAGAACGGAGACTGAAAATGGCTACCATCGGCAGCTTCAAGAAGACCAATGCGAACGAGTTCACCGGCGAGATCGTCACCCTCAGCGTCCAGGCCAAGGGCGTGCGCATCGTCCCCGACACCCGGGCCAGCGGCGAGAACGCTCCAAGCCACCGTGTCGTGGTCGGCAAGGCCGAGATCGGCGCCGCCTGGTCCAAGCGCTCCAACGAGGGCCGCGATTATCTCGGGCTCAAGCTCGACGACCCGAGCTTCACCGCTCCCATCTACGCCAACCTCTTCGCCGACGAGGAAGGCGAGGGCCATAGCCTCATCTGGTCCCGCCCCAACCGCCGCAACGGCGAGTGAATCGGTAGACGCCTCGCCCGGTACCGGGTGAGGCGTCTCCTGCCGGTGATTGCGCAAGCTCGCCTAGGATCGCTTGATTGTAGCGAGAGAACGCGGGAGGACAGCGCCTTCGACATACCGCTGGACCTAAGCCGGCGTCACTAGGTCGGCCTTCATATGCGGTCGGGCGGCATGCAACTGGCGCTTTTTGGCGAAGCCAAGCCAAGCGAACCGCTTACCGCCATCATTCCGTTCGACGGTGGCACACGACCGGCTGCAGGTCATCGAGCGGTTCATCGGCTCGATCCACAGGCAACACGTTCCCGACGCGCGGTTGACTGCGGCGCACCGCCGACTGGCACGACTCGGCTTTTCGATATCAGACGCATCGTCTCGTGCGCGACGGCCTGAAGATGGTCGAGCGCGGCCATCGCCAATTGCTTCGCGCGCGACGGCGCCGCTCCTGAGGCTTCCCCCCGCCGCCTTGTCCACTTATTGCCAGGAGTTTGGCCAGGCCGCCCGCGGGGCGACTGTTTCCCGGTCCGGGAGACAGCCTTCGCCGCGGAAACCCCGTCCGTGCACGAGGTGCTGGCCGACAGCCGCTGTCGGGCCGGGGGGTCGCAGCCGAAGGGAAACATCTATAGGCTAGAAACGACGCCAACAAGGACGGCAAGAACATGGCAGGGGCACTCCTCAAGGACGGCGACAGGCCTGCCGACGATAACGCTGAAGGGAAAGCGACGAACAACACGCCCCCCATCGTGGGGATCGGATCATCGGCCGGAGGCGTGGCCGCTCTGCAGAACCTTGTCAGCAACATACCGGCGGACAGCGGCATCGCCTGGGTGCTTATCCAGCACATGGCGCCGGATCGGCCGAGCGAACTCGCGAGCATTCTTGCGCGCAAGGCAGACTTACCAGTGGAGGAGGTTACGCACGACACGCGCATCGAAGCTGACAGGATCTATCTGATCGCGCCGGGGCAAGTGATGACGATCCGAGAGGGCGTGCTGCGGCCAGCGCAGGACGGCGACCCGCTCGCGCGGCGCACCAGCATCGACGCCTTCCTTGTCTCGCTCGCTGAGGACCAGGGGGAGCATAGCGGCTGCGCGCTTCTGTCAGGGGCGGGCACAGACGGGACTCTCGGCCTCAAGGCGGTGAAGGAGGCGGGCGGGCTGACGCTGACCCAGACACTTCAGACGGCCGAATACGACAGCATGCTGCTGAGCGCCACGCGCACTGGCCTCGTCGATCGCGAGGCCGACGTCGCCGACATGCCCGGGCTCTTCGCCGACTTCCTCGTACGGCGCAAGCCCATCACGCGCGATGTCGAGGTCGAAGATGGCGAAAGGCGCGAGATCTGTGATGTGCTTCGCCGCGCCACCGGTCATGATTTCACCGACTACAAGTCGAGCACGATCGACCGGCGCATCCGCCGGCGAATGCAGATGCAGGGCATCGACACGCTGTCCGCTTACGTCGACCTGATGCGCAACGACCGCCGGGAGCCCGAGCGCCTGTTCCGCGATCTGCTGATCGGGGTCACCCAGTTTTTCCGCGATACCGACTTGTTCGCGGCGCTGGCCGCGAAGGTACTCGGCCCGATCATGGAGAAAAAGACCGAGGACGACGAGGTGCGCGTCTGGGTTGCGGGTTGCGCCACAGGCGAGGAGGCCTACAGCTTGGCGATCCTGTTTCAGGAGGCCCGGGCGCGGATGGAGAGCCCGCCGGAGGTGAAAATCTTCGGCAGCGATATCGACGAGGCCGCCCTGCATTTCGCCCGTATCGGCCGCTATCCGCACAGCATCGCCGCCGATGTCAACGAGGAGCGGCTGGAGCGGTTCTTCGAGAAGGAGGATGGCCACTACACCATCCGTCCGCTATTGCGCGAGATGTGCCTGTTCGCCCAGCACAACCTGCTGCGCGATCCACCGTTCTCGCGCATCGACCTGCTCTCATGCCGGAATGTGCTGATCTACATGAACCCGGGATTGCAGGAGCGGCTGATGCCGGTGTTCCATTACGCGCTCCGGCCCGGTGGCTTCCTGTTCCTCGGCCCTGCCGAGAACGCGGGGCATGACAAGCTCTTCGGTGAATTCGACCGGAAGCACCGTATCTTCCGCCGGATGGGCGAGACCGCGCGGCTGCCCGAATTTCCTATCGCCGGCGGTGACGGCAAGAATCGTCAGGAGATGCAACGGCAGGATGCGGCCACGAAACCTGCCGTAACCGATCCGGCATTCCGCACTGCGCAAAAACTGCTTGAGCGCTATACGCCAGCCTATGTTATCGTCGATGGCGATTTCGAGATCCTCGATGCTTCGACGGGCACCGGCGGTTTCCTCGAGCTGCCGCGCGGCCGGCCGAAGGCGAACCTGGCCGCGATGGCGCGCACCGAACTGGCCGTGGACATCAAGGCGGCCGTCGCGAAGGTGCTGACCTCGGGCGAGCGGTTCGTGCGCGACGATCTAATCGTGGGCCATGACGACGAGCGCCGTTACCTCACGCTGATCGTGGAGCCGCTGACCGGGGCCGACGCGAGCGAACGCCGTTGTCTCGTCGTCTTTCAGGCGGGAGCCGCCGCGATGGCGCAGACCACCGAGCGGGCAAGGCAGCGAGGAGGCGACGAGGAACTCGTGCGTGCACTGGAGCTGGAGCTTCAGACGACGAAGGAACGGCTGCAGAGCACGCTGGAGGAGTTGGAAACCTCGAACGAGGAACTTCGCGCCTCTAACGAAGAACTCTCGTCGGTAAACGAAGAACTGCAGTCCTCGAACGAGGAACTGGAAACCTCAAAGGAGGAACTGCAATCGATCAATGAGGAGCTTCGCACGGTCAACAATGAACTTTCGACGCGGGTCGAGGAGCAGAGCCGCGCCAACAGCGACCTGAAAAACCTTTTCTCCAACACCCGTATAGCGATGCTCTTTCTCGATGCGGAGTTTCGCATCCGCAACTTCACCCCGCCCGCCAAGCCGCTCTTCCGGCTGCGCGACCACGACATGGGGCGGCCGCTGGACGAACTCGCCGGCCGCGTCGAGCTCGGATCCCTGAAGGAGCAGGTGGCGGAAGTCATCCGCAGTGGGGAGCAGATTGAGAAGGAGGTCGAGGCGCAAAACGGCGAGCCCCAGACGCTCATCATGCGCATGCTGCCCTATCGCGACGAGAACGACGTGATTCAGGGTGCTGTTCTCACATTCATCGACATCACCGCGCGCAAGCGGTCTGAAGAGCGGCTCTCGGACATGGTGTCCGAGCTGAACCATCGGGTGAAGAACAATCTGGCCAGTGTGCAGTCCATGATCCGTCAGGCGGCCCAACACACAGAGACGAAGGATGAGATATACAAGGTGCTCACAGGCCAGCTACACGCGATGGCCGCGTCGCACGACATCCTCTCGCGCGGCGACTGGAAGGGCGCCAGGCTGCATGACCTTGTCGGCGCCGTCCTGTCCCCCTTCGTGGGCGAGGGGCTCGACGGGCTGAGCCTCCAAGGACCCGAGGTCCACCTGAAGCCTCAGGTCGTGGTCGGGCTCGGGGTGATCCTGCATGAGCTCGCCACGAACGCGTCGAAGTACGGCGCGTGGTCCACCGGGGCGGGACGCGTTTCGCTGAACTGGACTCGGGTCACGACCGACGGCGACGAGCTGAGGATCGAATGGGCGGAAAGTGGCGGGCCGCCCGTTGCGCCGCCGAAGAGCAATGGTTTCGGCCTCAACTTCGTCTCGCGGTCTACCCAGCACGAACTTCGTGGCACCTGCCAGCATGAGTTTCCCTCCGCTGGCTACCGCTGCGTTATAGTCGCGCCTGCGAAGGCCATGTTGATGGATCGCGATAAAAATCGCTGAGGCCCTCTCATCGCCGCGCGAGACCGAGCGCGTCGAGCGCAGCAAAGAGAGCGGCCTCCGTCAGCGGTTTGTGCAGAACCTGGCACTCTTTGAAGCGCTCGGGCACTTCCACCCTGGAATAACCGGTCGCGAGGATGAAAGGAACGCCATGCTCGTGAAGCAGATCGGCGACCGGCCAGACGCGCTCATCGCCGAGGTTCACGTCGAGGACCGCGCCGTCAAGGTTGTTCTGCCGCACTGCCAACAGCCCTGCCTCGACGTTGGAGACCGGCCCGACAGGCACGCAGCCGCACTCGCCGACCATGTACTCGAGATCCATTGCGATGAAGAGGTCGTCCTCGATCACGAGGATTCGTGGTTTTCGATTTTCAAGTGAACGCACGTCCCATTGCCCCCAAAGAAAACTAACCACTTCGCCCCAAGAAAGTTCCGACATCGTTTGGCCGGCCGTCGCTTCCAGGAACTGCAGTCGAAGGCCAACTTGGGTCTGCACATGGCTTTCGAAGTAAATGATTGAGCATGTTCGGTGGCTTCACCTGGAGAACGTTGGAGCCGTCCGTCTCCTCCGCCGGAGAAGCCGCAAGCCATGAGCCAGGCAATAAGCCGGTCCGCTTTCTCAAGGCCACCAGCAAGGCGAGACCGTCTGGCGTCGGCCCCATATGACATGTCCGCTATACAGGGGCGCTCAATAGCAAAAGCCGGTATTTGGAGCGCGTGTCTGGACCAGCTTCGATAGCATCCAGCAACGGCATTACCGGTCATCACGCGAAGCCGAGGCCGATCCCATCCGCGAGCGCCAGATGGATCCAGGCTCTGATGCTGCACATGTCGGGCCCCGGTAACATCTGCACGGCGAAACGGTCCCACATCATCCTTTCGGCGCAGATGATCCAATCGTCCCCGTCTCTCCATTTCACGGCGGGCACCAACGACCTCTCGAACGGACTGATCTGGCCGAAGGACGGCTGAAGTCTCGACAGCCTATGCCGCAATGGCGCGTCGCGCGTTTCTTCCTCTGGGCGAAGCCATTCCTCGCGCAACCAAGAAACGCGCGCCTGCGCCGTCCTGCGCTTTGCTGCGGTCGCAAGCGATGCGGCAGCGGTCGCCTCCGGCCTCATGATCGCCATCGAGGCCGCATGGTGCGGGCTCGGAAACGAGAACGGAGACTGAAAATGGCTACCATCGGCAGCTTCAAGAAGACCAATGCGAACGAGTTCACCGGCGAGATCGTCACCCTCAGCGTCCAGGCCAAGAGCGTGCGCATCGTCCCCGACACCCGGGCCAGCGGCGAGAACGCTCCAAGCCACCGTGTCGTGGTCGGCAAGGCCGAGATCGGCGCCGCCTGGTCCAAGCGCTCCAACGAGGGCCGCGATTATCTCGGGCTCAAGCTCGACGACCCGAGCTTCACCGCTCCCATCTACGCCAACCTCTTCGCCGACGAGGAAGGCGAGGGCCACAGCCTCATCTGGTCCCGCCCCAACCGCCGCAACGGCGAGTAACAGGTAGCCAGCCCGTTCGGCTTCGGCCGGACGGCTTCGGCGCCTGATACCGGGTTTCAGCGGTGAAGCCGCGATCAACTGCTCTTTCGCAACAGAATTCCATTGTCGGGCAGTACTTCAATTCCAGCCTTCTCGAGCGCATTCACAATTGCTCACAGGCAGCACCTTCCCGACGCCCGCTTGACCGCGGCGCAGCGCCGGCGCCTTGGCCACATGCTGCGATGCCTCGATGGCCGGGAAGAGCATGCATCCCATTTTGAAGTCGCGATCGCCTTGTTCGGTCGGCGACTGCTCAGCACCGCCGACTGGCACGACTCGGCTTTTCGGTATCAGACGCTTCGCTTAGTGCGCGACGGCTTGAAGATGGTCGAGCGCGGCTATCGCCAATTGCTTCGTGCGCGACGGCCTCATTCGTGAGACCGCTCCGGCGCCGCCTGGTCCACGCGTTGCCTGCAGGCCCAGGCATACGATTCTGAAGTGAACGGGAGCTTTGCGCCTTCATCTCGGCCATTGAGATAAACTTAGCTTCTGCCCAAACGCGGACATCCCGGGTGACATGCTGGAGGTTCGTCATGCGCCTGAAGCACCCGATGCGAAGTGGATCCCCATCCGCATTGCTAGGGTTCGGCGTCCTGTCAGTCCCCACGCCTGGTTCGCCGCCGACCAACTATTGAGCGCCGGGCGTCCATTCGGGCAGCGGCGCCAGGCTGCGGTTGAACTGCTTCCACCACATGGTCTCATCGATCTCACAGCAGGCGCGAAGCATGGCGTGCGCCTTCTCGAAAGCCTGGGTGGCGAGTTCATCGAATGTCATCCGCGCATCATATGGCACCGATACCACCAGTTCCTGGCCGGTCTGTGTGCCGCCTTCATCAACCTGAAGATAAAGCCAGACGACGAAATGCGCGCCCTGGCCGCTTGCGTCCGCATTGCCGATCTTGATGCGGTCGATTCCTGCTGCGGTGACTTTCATGCAAGGGCCCCTTCATTCGAATTCATGATGAAGCCGAGAAGTCCGCTGCGATCATGAAGGTTCCGAAGCCGTTGTCATTATGGTGAAGAGCCGGTTAGGCCCCCTTGAGCTTTCTTATGAACTTCACATAGGTTGGTGAAAATCAGGAATTGCTGAAAAATCAGGCCGACTGATCGCACCTAGTGCCGAACCTCGGTGGACACCGTTGGTCGGTTTACCTTTGAGGAGAGTGATCGCGGCCACCGGATGCAAAAAGAATACGGGCGACACTCGCCCGTATTCTCATAATTAGCGATGTTAGCCCCAAATGCATCTGCTGGACTTTTCGCACGCTGCCTTTTCAGCTTTCCGAGGAGACGTTACTCCCTCGCATGGGTCAAAATGCGAAATACCGGCCAATGAGCAATCGCTTCACGTAGTCTGCTGAAAAGCTTCCCTTCCATGCCGATGGCAGACCGAACTTGAACGGCAGCCCATCCGGCTTTCATGGTCCCGCCGACATGGCAATGGCAGACGATAGCGTGCAACTGCCAATCCGTAAGCTCGAAAAAGCGTTTCGCTTCGCCATAGGTATCGTTCTTCAATCCTTGCGCGCGCAATATCGGATCAGCGAAAGCGACGCTGAGCGCGGAGTCCAGGGACCGCGCCTTGTCACGCACGTCCAAGGTCATGTATTCCGTCCCAGGGAAAGCGGCGAGGCGCCGCTCGGGATTTCGCTCGAGCAGCATGGCCCAATGTTCCAAACGCTGCCCTCGCGTCATAGCCGGAAAGGATACTTCGACTTCCGCGACCTCATGTAGTTCTTCCAGTGTCTGATGTTTCATGGCCGTCTCCTGTTGGCGAGGCGCTCTGCCTGCAGAATGCACAGGTCGGAATGGGCCTCAGTCGTCCCTATGCAGGCGAACCAGCAGTGCGTCGGGAAGTTCCAATGGCGAGAAAATTTGACAGTGTGCCTGCTTCAATCTCCGCTGTCTGTGTGCCTTGGACCATCCCGCGCAACGAGCTACTGCGATGCTTCGACCAGCCGTCGGAGCAATGGGTAATCCTTCAGGTCCTTGTAAGGCGTGAGATCTAACTCCCCTGGCACGCACTGAAGCTGTTCTTCATCGATCGCTTTCTCGTGCCCCTTGATGACGCTTTGGTAGTGCCGCCAGGTCAGGCCAGCCCCTCTCACCGCATCTCTTTCGATGCGCGAGGCAATTTGGTGGGCGTGCAGATAATGAAGCCGCAACTCGTCCAAGAGAGCTTTTTCAACAATTTCGTGGCACACCAGAAATGGTTCGAGCCGCACGTCCTTGCCTCTCCACCTGATGGTGCGCGGCAGATGTCGGTCGATGTAAATCGTCCTTGCATCCGTGCTGTACCCAGCAATGTAGGGAATATCGAACTCGTGGCTGACCTTAACTCGTCGATGAAGTGCAGACACGACATCGGACAGGACCAGGTCGCTGATATCTTCAGAGCTATGACGGACCTCGTCGGCTAGTTTCAAGTCCGCTCCTGCGTTTTCCAGTCGAAGCGCCCGCCACACGGGCGAGCGCTGCGCGATGATTTTTTACTTGTTGACGATGATGCGCTGCTTGTCCCGGTTTTGGGCGTAAGTGGCCTTGTCGTAGGCAGTCTGCGCCTCCAACTGGTCCTTGGTGAAGTTCGTGTAGAGGTAACGGTTGCCGTTCTTGTCGGTCATGAACTTGAGGTTCTCCATAGCGACCGCGACCTTCTTTTCGCCAATGCCCAGAAAGCCGCCTACATCAACGATTATTGCGTCGACCTTCTTGTCACCAGTCAGGATGACGTCGCCGATCTCGCCGACCTTCGCATCATCTGCGCCATAGACGTTGGTTCCGATCAGATTTGCCGCACTGATTTTGTCTGACGGCATTTCGGTCAGGGACGACTTGTCGATCGAGGCTGTCGAAGTCGTATCGGTTTTGCCGTTAGCCGCTTGGCCGTTAGTCGTCTGCGCCGTGGGTGCTGCCGCGGTATCATAAGCCTTCGTATCAAAATTGGGTTGAGCTTTGAGCTCATCCTTCGTCGTCTTTGCGACTAACCAGCGATCGCCCTTCTTGTTGACCCATTGAAGCTTGCTGAAATCATAGGCTACGTTCTTTTCCCCCACGCCAAGGAATCCGCCGACGCCAATGACGACGAGCTTGGCGTTCCCGTCCTTGTCCAGGACGATGTCATTGACATCGCCTATCTTCGTCGCGTCGTCGGCGGTACTGTCATAGACCGCGGCTCCCATGATCTTGGAGACGAGCTTGCCATCGGTGACCGCGGCAACAACCTCCGTCTGGGTAGCGGGGTTGCTGGGATTTGCGGCGTGAGCACCCGCCGTGCAGAGCGCCGTCGACATGAGAGCTGCCGTCGCGGCCGCAGCTAGTATCTTGCGGATCATTGTGAAATTCCTCCTGTTGCCTGGTCGATTGACGTCGGCAGCTGCCAACGCCAATTCATCCAACGGAAGGAACTGCCTTGCGTTCCGGGAGGAGGCCAATGGTCGCAACGGGCGCCGGACTGAAGGCTCATGCAGAACCTGCACGGGTTTACCGCCCCCCGCCACCAACGAGTCAAATGACCCGACCTGCAAACAGGATTACAACTGCCGTCGATGCCGGGGACCTAGCCTAATTGTCCGAAGAGGACGTTCCGTTATCGGCCGCAACG
This sequence comes from Mesorhizobium sp. CA5, assembly GCF_020165105.1. Taxonomy (NCBI): domain Bacteria; kingdom Pseudomonadati; phylum Pseudomonadota; class Alphaproteobacteria; order Hyphomicrobiales; family Phyllobacteriaceae; genus Mesorhizobium; species Mesorhizobium sp. CA5. The sequence goes on from NZ_JAIUHJ010000019.1 coordinate 60,166, forward strand.
AGACGTCCGCAATATACGGCCGCTCAATAGCAAAAGCCGGTACTTGGAGCGCGTGTCTGGACCAGCTTCGATAGCATCCAGCAACGGCATTACCAGTCATCACGCGAAGCCGAGGCCGATCCCATGCGCGATCGCCAGATGGATCAGGCTCTGATGCAGCACATGTCAGGCCCTGGTGACATCAGCACCGGCGAAATGGTCCACATCAGGTCATTTACCCGCAGATGATCGCATCGTCCCGTCTTCCATTTCACGGCGGGCACCAAACGACCTCTCGGACGGGCTGATCTGGCCGAAGGACGGCGGAAGCCTTGATCGCCTATGCCGCAATGGCGCGACGCGCGTTTCTTCCCCTGGGCGAAGCCCATTCCTCGCGCAACCAAGAAACGCGCGCCTGCGCCATCCTGCGCTTTGCTGCGGTCGCAAGCGATGCGGCAGCGGTCGCCTCCGGCCTCACGATCGCCATCGAGGCCGCATGGTGCGGGCTCGGAAACAAGAACGGAGACTGAAAATGGCTACCATCGGCAGCTTCAAGAAGACCAATGCGAACGAGTTCACCGGCGAGATCGTCACCCTCAGCGTCCAGGCCAAGGGCGTGCGCATCGTCCCCGACACCCGGGCCAGCGGCGAGAACGCTCCAAGCCACCGCGTGGTGGTCGGCAAGGCCGAGATCGGCGCCGCCTGGTCCAAGCGCTCCAACGAGGGCCGCGATTATCTCGGGCTCAAGCTAGACGATCCGAGCTTCACCGCTCCCATCTACGCCAACCTCTTCGCCGACGAGGAAGGCGAGGGCCACAGCCTCATCTGGTCCCGACCCAACCGCCGCAATAGCGAGTGACCTGGAAGACGCCCCGCCCGGCACCGGGCGGGGCGTCTCCTGATGGCGCGGAAACGTTCCGCGGCGCCGGTATCTGACCGAGGTTCCGGTTACCGGGTGCGCGGCTTGATGCGCGATACCTCCGATCGACGCACGCGCCCGAGCCACCGCCTAAGGTCTCTCAGCGGTGCGAAATAGTGCCCCTCAATTGCGCACCTGATCATCGTGCCCTTGCTCCTCCATCCTGGCCATCGATCGCCGTTCAACCGCAACGGCCGGAAGGAGAAACCTCATGAACGCCGACGCCGCGCCACTGCCGCCGCGCTACCTGCGCACTTCGGAAGCCGCGCATTTCCTCAGTCTCTCGGCGCGCACGCTTGAGAAACATCGCACCTACGGCACCGGGCCTGCCTATCGCAAACTTGGCGGCCGCGTGGTCTACGCCGTCGATGACCTCCAGCTCTGGGTTCAGCGCGGCGCGATGACATCGACGTCCGATCCGCATGGGTCGGTGCTGCCCGCCAAGCCTCAGGCCGCCCGCCTGATCCCTTATGCCGGGCGCGAAAGGCGCTGAGCCCGCTGATTTCCCCCTTGTCGGCACGACTACGCCCACCATTGGAGCGCGAACAGCTCGACCTGTTCCAGGCTCTGCCGGGCGTCGTCGCGCCACGCGATGCGCAGGACCTCATGGCCTATCCCTTCTTCTCCCTCGCCAAATCCAGGCGCATCGCACCGATCGACTTTCACGCCGGCGATATCGCGATCCGTGTCGAAGCGATGCCCGATCACGGCATGGCGACGATCTGGGATGCCGATATTCTGATCTGGGCCGCTAGCCAGATCGTCAGCGCGCGGGACGCCGGATTGCGCACATCCCGCCTGATGGCCGCGACGCCATACGAGATGCTTACCTTCATCGGCCGCGGCGTCTCCAAGCGAGACTACCTGCGCCTCAAGGCGGCGCTCGACCGCCTGCAGTCGACAAGCGTCGTCACCTCCATCCGCCAACCCGCCGAGGGACGGCGTCATCGCTTCTCGTGGATCAATGAATGGCAGGAACGTTCGGGTCGAAACGGCCGCCCGCTTGGCGTCGAAATGATCCTGCCTGATTGGTTCTATCGCGCCGTCATGGACGACACGCTGATCCTGACGATAGACCGGGCCTATTTCGGGCTGACCGGCGGCCTGGAGCGTTGGCTCTATCGCCTGGTGCGAAAGCATGGCGGGCGCCAGCGCGCCGGCTGGCGTTTCGACATCAGCCACCTGCATCGGAAATCCGGCAGTCTCTCGCCACTCAAGCGCTTCGCCTTCGAGCTGCGTGACATCGTGCGTCGTCAGCCTTTGCCGGGATATCTGCTGTTCACCGAGGTCGAAGCCAGCGGCCGCGTGTTGTTGGCTTTCGAACCGGCGCCGACGCCTGTTGATAGGATCGTGCCATCGGGAACCCGAACTATCGTGCCATCGGGAACCGCTTCCTCGTGCTTTCGGGAACCGCAATCGGCCTTAAGGAACGGACCCGAAACGAAAAATCGCGCTCTTAACTTGGAGTCTAACTCTCAATCTAACATTCTTGCGGAGCAGCCGCGCATCGACGGCGGGGAGCAGAAGCCGCGATTTGTCGGCCGACGCGGTGGAGGCGACGCATGACGCGGCCTCCTCAATCGACGCCGCGCACCGGCCTCACGACGGTGGAGTTGATCTGGATCGAGAAACGGATCGAGCACCGCATCCGCTTCGGACGCCCTGCCGATCAGACGATCATCGACACGCGGCGTCGCGTCGTGGGATTTGCGCCGGGCAGCGTTTTTGCGTTCGTCCGCTGGGCGGCGAATGACTTTGGCACCATCGTTTCGCGCATCGACATCGTGCGCGCCGTCTTGCCCGTTGAACCCTATCAGACGCTGCCTTACATCCGGCCAGGCGCCGAGATCCTGCTCAAGATCGCAGGCTGGGACAAGGTTGAGCGGGTTCTTCAACTGATCGATGCAATCGAGGCGATCGGCCTCGATCCGGTCGATGCCGCCCCTGACTATTGGCGTCAGACCCACAACCGGCTGGTTGCCGGCGGAACGCCGCGCGCCTATTCGCTCGAGCAGCACCGGGCCTTTCTGTTGCGCAAGCGAGCGACTTCATGAGCCGCGCCGCTTGCATGGCCGTGACGCTTGCGGCCGTTGCCGCGATCGTCGCTCCAGCTGCTGTGGAAATGCCGCCGCTGCTGCTATGGAACGCGTCGGCCAGCGCGCCGATCGGGCTCTATTCACTCAGGAAAATGGCCGTCCCTACGGCTGGCGCGCTCGCCGTCATCGAACCGCCGGAGACCGTCGCTCGGTTCGCCGGCGAACGCGGCTACCTTCCGCTCGGTGTGCCAATGCTGAAGCACATCGAAGGGCTTCCTGGACAGGAAGTCTGTCGCGTCGGCCGCGTCGTCACGGTGAACGGGCTTGCCGTTGGCACCGCGCTGGAGCGCGATCGCAAAGGACGCGCGCTGCCTGACTGGCAGGGCTGCCGCACCATTGTCGCCGCCGAAATCTTCGTCATGAACCGGAATGTCCAGGACAGTCTCGACGGCCGCTATTTCGGCCCGTTCCCGATGGACTCGATCGTTGGGCGCGCGATGCCGCTTTGGACCGACGAGAGGGGCGATGGCCATTACACCTGGCTTGCTCCCGCGAACTGAAATTCAGCCCAGCCAACAAGAGGAAGGAGATTGTCCATGGCCGAGATCGGCGTCTTCCAGGAAACGGAATCGGGTTACTCCGGACGCATTCGAACGCTGCTTGTGGACGTCGAGCTGGTGCTTGTCCCGATCAGGACGTCCAACGGCAATGCGCCGGATTTTCGCATCCACATCGGCGATGGCAGCGGCCCCGAGGTCGGCGCGGCCTGGAAGGAAAACGGGCAGACGGCTGGCGACTATCTGTCCTGCCGACTGGAGGATCCGCTGTTTGGTCGACGCTTCCGCGCCGGTCTCTTCCGCTCCGATGACGGTTCCTGGTCGCTGCGCTGGATCCGGCCGAAATCGCGGCCGGAGCGTGCTCGATGAGTGCGCCATCGGCGCCGAACTATGCGCACGTAAGCCGCCCCGTCAGTTGGTTGCCTGGTCGGAGGCAAGCACGTCGGCTTATCGCTGGCATGCTGATTTTTTGTCACGCGATGACGGAGGCCGTCGCACAGAGCGCCCCGGGGCCACGTATGCCTGCGGACGATCCATATGCCACCCATATCGCCGAGGCGTCGCATCGCTTCCGTATTCCTGAGCTCTGGATACGGGCAGTCATGCACATCGAGAGCGCCCGCGACCCACGCGCCGTGTCGCGCAAGGGTGCAGTGGGTCTGATGCAGATCATGCCCGCAACCTGGGCCGAACTGCGTCTTCGTCACCAACTGGGCCGCGATCCCTACGATCCGCACGCCAACATCCTTGCCGGCACCGCCTATCTTCGCGAGCTCTATGATCGATACGGTTCACCGGGCTTCCTGGCCGCCTACAATGCGGGGCCGGGGCGCTACGAAGCCTCCTTGAAGGGCCTCCCGCTGCCGGCAGAAACCCGGGCCTATGTTGCGAAGCTTCGCCCTTTGTGGCGCGGCGGCGATGCGCCCGGCGCGCTCACCGCCGGTCATGCCAAGGCCATCACTTGGAAGCTCGCGCCGCTGTTCATAGTGCGGTCCGGGTCCTTGACCGATTCCGGTCTCTCGTCCGGCGAGCACGCTTCTGTCGAGGTCTCATCGTCACTGTTGGTGCGCAAACTTTTTGCGGCCAGTTCGCAGCCGCGCCGACTGTTCACCGGGTCTTACGTCCGGACATCGCGGCGATGATGAAGTCTCCGCCAAATCGCGCCCCGGCGCCTCTTTGGGAGTCGTGGCCTTTGAGGCGCATAGGGTACAAGGCAACAACCGAAGGATGGCAAGATAAAAGGGCGCACATTGTGCTGCGGTCGGTTGGTTGCATTTATTGGGTTTTTTGCCGTTTCTCGCACATTGCGGCGCCTCGGCGCAATGTGCTGAGAACATGCAAATTATTGTATTTGCTGTACTTATGGCAAGGTGAGGGCGGGCGCCGTGTCTGATGAGCACGAGTTCCGTATCCGTCCAGGCCGCATTCGCTCGACGCGAGCTCAATCGTCGCGGCCCTTCATCGCCCAAGCGCTTGCGGCAGCGCAAAAGGCTGGCGGCAGCGTGTCCCGGTCAGGCCGGATCAGGACAGGCAAGCGCTCGCAGTTCGGACGCGGCAGGGCAGCGAGCGTTCAAGCCAACCGCTTCCTCACCGGCCGCTCCCGCCTCGCCACGATCAAGACCCGCGTGGTTCGCCATTCGAAACGTAGCGCGCCGCTGGCGACCCACCTCAATTATCTGCGCCGCGAAGGAGTCACACGCGACGACGCGAAAGCCCGAATGTTCGGACCGGAGGTCGACGATGCGTCGACCACGGATTTCGTCGATCGCTGCAAGGACGACCGGCATCATTTCCGCTTCATCGTCTCGCCCGAGGATGCCGCCGACATCGCCGACCTGAAATCCTTCACCCGTGATCTCATGGGTCGCGTGCAGAAGGATCTCGGCACGTCCCTCGACTGGATCGCGGTCGATCATTGGAACACCGACAATCCGCATGTCCACGTCATCCTGCGTGGCCGGGCCGACGACGGCCAGGACCTGGTGATCTCGCGCGACTACATCAGCCGCGGCATGCGCGATCGCGCCAGCGAACTCGTCACGCAGGAGCTTGGCCCCCGGTCGGAACTTGAGATCCGACGGCATGTCGAGCGCCAGGTCGAGGCCGAGCGGTGGACCGGGCTCGACCGCCAGTTGCTCCGCGACACAGGCGAAAGCGGTGTCATCGATCTCGCGCCACGTGCCGATCGCCAGCCTGACGAATTCATCGCGCCAAAGATCGGGCGGCTGCGCAGGCTGGAAACGCTGGGCCTCGCCGAGCAGGTCGGTCCTGGCCAATGGATCCTCAGCGACAAAGCCGAGGCGACGCTGCGCGCGATGGCTGAGCGCGCCGATATCATCAAACGCGTGCATCGCGCATTCTCAGCCCGCGACATCGAACGTGCGAGCGCCAGCTATGTGCTGGCCGCTGAGACCATCGACGACAGGATTGTCGGCCGTCTGATCGAGCGCGGCTTGGACGACGAGCTCAAAGGCACGGCCTATGCGGTCATCGATGGCGTCGACGGCCGTTCTCATCACGTGCGGCTCGCCGATCTCGAGGCGGCGGGCGACGCCCCACCGGGCGCGATCGTCGAACTGCGCAAATTCGAGGACGCCACGGGACGCCCGCGGCTGGCGCTTGCCGTGCGCTCCGATCTCGACATTGACAGACAGGTGGTTGCGGAGGGGGCGACCTGGCTCGACCGGCAGGCGCTTGCCCGTCCTGCGGCGGCTCTCTCCGATGGCGGCTTCGGCGCCGAGGCGCGCCAGGCGCTCGATCGGCGCGTCGAGCACCTGGTCGGACTGGGGCTGGTGGAGCGGCGGCCGGGCGGGACCGTCTTTGCCCGCAACTTGATCGACACGCTGCGCCGAAGGGAGATCGAGGCGCTGGGCGGCAGGATCGCGGCCCAGACCGGCCGTTCGTTCAACCGTGCCGCACCTGGCGAGTCCGTGTCCGGTACCTACAGCCAGCGCTTTGCGCTTGCGTCCGGCCGCTTCGCGATGATCGATGATGGCCTCGGGTTCCAGCTCGTGCCCTGGACGCCTTCGCTCGAAAGGCACCTTGGCCAGCATATCAGCGGCAGCACTCGCGGCGACGGCGGTGTCGATTGGAGCTTTGCCCGCAAGCGCGGGCTAGGCCTCTAGCAGCTGAAAGATGGATCCTGCCATGTCCGCCGCGAAATCCTTTGGGAGCAGATACTCACGGTTTTCCTGAGCGTGGTGTTGACGACTTGGACGGCGACACAATCGCGGCATGGAGACTTGGCGTTCGGCCGCACCTCGGGCCGCACTGGTCGCGCCGGCTTGCCCGTCAACTTGTGCGCCTGCGCGCGTGCAGGAGGCGGGCGAACGCTATGAGGCCTTCGTCACGGCGCGAGACGGTCTGGCGAAAGGGGCGAAGCTGCGCCAAGAGATTTGGGAAGATACGATCCGGTGTACCGAGAACAGGCAGTCTTAGCTGCGCCGTAGGGTATGTCGCTATCGAATGTGCGGTCGGGCAGCCCAGAATTCTTGTCCGGCCGCCCTCTGAGCTTGATCAGCGTGTCTCGGCGAGGATGATCGCGCGCCTGATTATCGCCGATCTGACCGACTCGACGAGCTGCGCGGGAAAGTGACGTGGCAACGAAGAAATCACGGCCTCGGTCCGCCTCTCGGCATTTTCGGAGATGTCTTCGAGGACCTTGCGCATCAGGGACCTCCCCACGCCGGAAACCTCGGCGGTCTGCATGAAATGGCGGGGTACAATTTCATGTATGGAATAATGCCGGCTGTTGCCGGCAGACATCGCCAGCTTGAATTTCTTGCGCGGGATCTGTCCAGCATCAAGGCTGGGCTGCGCGGTCAGCACGTCATAGAGCGGCGTCATCCGAAACCGCCCGCCGGGCCCGAGAAAAATGCTGAAGTTCTTCGCGTGACCGTCGGTCGCGCCAATGAGCCAGAATATTATGCAAGCACGCAAAAACAGCGAGATGTCGTCTTCGGGCCTGTCACTGCCCTTAAGAAGCTCGATAATCGACGGCATGCCGGGACCGCCCTCCGACTGGTACTTGCGTGTTGGCGGGACCGACAGTGCTTGACACATATCCTCCTGTGGTAGGCGCATGAGACGGCCATCCCTGGCCCACAACCGGTCGAACCGCTCGACGATCAGCGTACGGCGCTCCCCGAAGTCGGCGATCTCAGTTCTGGCGGCGGGAACGCCGAACGCGTCGATCAGCTTAAGGCAAAGATATTCGTTCTCAACGCTGTTGGAGAGATCGATGCCATTCGGCAACCTGCCGATCTGCGGTTTCAGGATGTGGGTGGTCGCCGCCGTGCCGACCGGCTTGTACCAGCGTCCGTCCTTGCGTAGCAGCGCCGTCTTTTCCTGGGCGCCGGCGATCGAGATGCGGAAATCCTCATCCTCGCCGAGGCCAAGCGGGGCGACAGCGAGGTTTGCGATCAGCCCGGCGATATCCTTTTTGCTGATCGGCTTGCCTTCGCTGCTACCAGGACTGCCGGGATCGGCGCCATCAGGCAGGAATTGCAGTGCGCCGACGCAGTCATGGCCGAGGGCGGCAAGCATGCTGTAGGTGTCGGTGCCATCTGCGCCGACACGTTCGGCAATCCGCTTGCGGATGGCGTCATTGTCGGGAAGCAGGTTGTCGAAGACATTGATAACCGGCGCGCCGATATAGCGGTCCTCCCGCAAGGGAAGCGAAAGCGAGACAGGGAAGGTGCCGTGCCAGTCCAGCCATTCGCGGGCATATCGAAAGTCCACGGCGCCGGTGGATTGCCTGCGCAGCACGCCCACCAGCCGACCGTTCACGAAGACATTGTGCGGCGTGTGAGCCGATCGCCGCGCCATCAGAACAGGTCCGCGATCTCGGTGGCGCTGCTTTTGCTGCGCGGGCGAACGACGAGTTCAAGGTCGAGGGCGGAGAGGGCTGCCATCAACGTACTGAGCTGGACTGCCGGCTCGCCGGCTTCAAGGCGGGACACCGTGGCCTGACGCAGGTGGATCCGGCTGCCAAGCGTCTCTTGCGTGAGATCGGCTTGCCTGCGGGCGCGACGCAGAATGGCGCCGAGCTGCTTTTCGTTACGAGCGATCTGGTCGGACATGATAGCCTCCTGAGCTTATATACGCGATCGCGTATGGCTTTGCAATATACGTGATCGCGTATAAATCTGTCGCACACGCAAATGCGTATAGAGATCGGATATACGCAATCGCGTATGATGTCTGCTACTCAAATGCGCAGTCCAAGAGGACGGCGCCCTCGCTCGCGCCCCGGGCTCTTGGGCTTCCCGATTCCCTGTCTTCCTTGCCGACGGCACGACGCGATGCGATCGGCGTCAGACGGCTGTTGCATCTCGCGTCACCTTGCTGACCTCTCGCCACAAGGAGAAGCGAATGTCGGGAACGAAAGTCCTTTGGGGACAGATTGTCGTGGTCTTCCTGATCGTGCTCCTCACGATCTGGGCCGCCACGCAATGGTCCGCCTGGCAGCTGGGCTATCAGGAGCGGCTGGGCGCGCCTTGGTTCGTCATCGGCGGCATTCCAGTCTACTATCCGCCTGCTATTTTCTGGTGGTGGTATTTCTACGACGCATACGCACCAGCCATCTTCGCGCGCGGCGGTCTGATTGCCGCCTCGGGCGGCTTCATCGCGATCGCTGTAGCGATCGGCATGTCGCTGTGGCGTGCCCGCGAGGCGAGGGAGGTCGCGACCTATGGCTCCGCACGCTGGGCCGAAAGAAGCGAGGTGCACGCGGCAGGCCTGCTTGCCCCCGACGGCGTGGTGCTGGGGCGCTATGGAACTCACTATCTGCGCCACGACGGGCCTGAGCATGTGCTTTGCTTTGCACCAACGCGTTCGGGAAAGGGTGTCGGGCTTGTTGTGCCTTCGCTGCTGACCTGGCCTGGCTCGGCGATCGTCCATGACATCAAGGGCGAGAATTGGGATCTGACCGCCGGCTTCCGCGCCCGCCACGGCCGGGTGCTGCTGTTTGATCCGACCAATGCAAGATCGGACGCATACAATCCTCTGCTCGAGGTTCGCCGGGGTGAATGGGAGGTCCGCGATGTGCAAAACATCGCCGACATCCTGGTCGACCCCGAGGGCTCGCTGGAAAGGCGCAACCACTGGGAAAAGACGAGCCACGCGCTCCTGGTCGGCGCGATCCTGCATGTGCTCTATGCCGGACCGGACAAGACGCTTGCCGGCGTAGCCGCCTTCCTGTCCGATCCCAAGCGGCCGATCGAATCGACCTTGGCCGCGATGATGACGACGCCGCATCTGGGGGAGGGCGGTCCGCACCCGGTCATCGCCAGCGCTGCCCGTGAGTTGTTGAACAAGTCCGACAACGAACGCTCCGGCGTGCTCTCGACCGCGATGTCCTTCCTTGGACTCTATCGCGATCCGGTGGTGGCGGAGGTGACGCGCGCATGCGGCTGGCGCATCGCCGACCTTGTCGCCAATCCTCGTCCGGCAACGCTCTATCTTGTCGTTCCACCCTCCGACATCAGCCGCACCAAGCCGCTGATCCGTCTCATTCTCAACCAGATCGGCCGCCGTCTGACCGAGGATCTGCAGGCCAGGACGGATCGCCATCGATTGCTCCTGATGCTGGACGAGTTCCCGGCGCTCGGACGGCTCGACTTCTTCGAATCCGCGCTCGCTTTCATGGCCGGCTATGGTTTGAAAAGCTTCCTGATCGCGCAGTCCCTCAACCAGATCGAGAAGGCCTACGGGCCGAACAATTCAATTCTGGACAACTGTCATGCGCGCGTCAGCTTTGCGACCAACGACGAGCGGACCGCCAAGCGTGTTTCCGATGCCTTGGGCACGGCAACCGAGCTGAAGGCGATGAAGAACTATGCCGGTCACCGGCTCTCGCCCTGGCTCGGTCATCTCATGGTGTCGCGCTCGGAGACGGCGCGACCTTTGCTGACGCCCGGCGAGATCATGCAATTGCCGGCAGGCGACGAGATCGTCATGCTGGCCGGCACGCCGCCGATCCGGGCGAAGAAGGCGCGCTATTTCGAAGACCCGCGGTTGCGGGAGCGCATTCTGCCGCCACCGGCTGTCACAGCTCGAGCCGAGCCGGAGCCTGACGATTGGACGGCGCTTCCGTTGCCGCTCCCGCCATCTGGTACGGCAGCCGCAACTGCCGTGGCGAAAGTTCAGGAGGAATCGACCGAGTCCGAATTGCGACGTCAGCCCGAGCTCGATCGACTTCTCCCGGCTGCGGCGGAGCTGCCGCCCGTCAACGAATTCGAGATCGAAGCGCCTGACGAGACGGATGATCTCGCATTGAGCAGCAGCCGGATGGCTCGCCTTGCTCGGGGCGTGGCGCGTCAGATCGCGCTCGATCCGGACGACGGCATGGAGCTGTGAAGGTCATGACAGCAAGAAAGAAGAAGGTCCAAATTTCTGTCTATCTCGACCCTGCCGTGATGGCCTTGCTGGTCGATTATGCCGCCCGGCGCGATCGCTCGCAGTCGCTCGTCGCTGAGGCGGCGATCGCCTCCTTCCTTTCTCCGGATGCCGACGCGCAACGCGAGGCGGCGATCTCCAAACGTCTCGACCGGATCGATCGCCGGATCGCGCGGTTGGAGCGCGACGTCGGCATCTCGGTTGAAACCCTCGCGGTCTTCATCCGCTTCTGGCTTGCCACCACTCCGGCCTTGCCTGAGCCGATGGCCCAGGCAGCGCGCGCGAAGGCAAGCGAGCGTTATGAAGCTTTCGTTTCCGCGCTTGGCAGGCGGCTGGCCAAGGGGCCGAGCTTGCGGCAGGAAATCCCCGAAGACATCGTGCCATCCAGCGATCCTGAGCGGCAGTGATGCGAGGGCCTGCGGGCGAAGGCGCCGCCCGGGCTCGCGCGGCGCCGCCAGGTCCTGTTGATTGCTGGGCGGCTTCCCGTTGCCAATCCGGTCAGTTGGCGGCTCCGCACAACTGCGAGGTCGTCAATCCTGGCGGCACGTTTTCGGTGGGGCCAAATCCGTACCTCGCCATGATGGAGGCAATCGTGCCGTTCGACATGACCTTGGCCAACCCCTGATTGTAAAGGTCGCGCAGGTCGCCATCATCCTTCCTGAACGCGATCGCGACGTAGCTGATCGACTTCTCGTCGGTCGTGAATGGGTTGGCGCGCTCCAGATCGGGGTTCTTTTTGCCGGCCAGCAGCCCGATCACCGTCGGGGACGAAAATACCGCGGCGTCGATGCGGCCGGCGCGCAGTGCCGCGATGTTGGTCTCGATGTCGGGAAACTGCAGGATGCGATCTGCAGGGACGCCCTCGGCGATGGCGTTCTGGATGACGTTGCTGCCGCGGCCGCCGCCCATGATCGTGTCGGATCTCTTAGCAAGATCAGCATAGCTATGGATCGCCTTGGGGTTGCCGGCGAGTACGATCGCCGCGTCGTCCTGCCTCAGGTCGGGAGCGCCGAAGGCGACCTGCTGGCATCGCGGCGGCGTTATCGACAAGCCGGACGCCACGGCATCGAAACGCCCGGCCATCAAGCCAGGGATCAAAGCGCCGAACTCGGTGACCTGGAAGTCGACCTGCTTGACGCCGAGGTCGGCGAACGCAGCTCTGAGCAGGTCCGGATGCCAGCCGAGCAACTCGCCGGTTTCTTCCTTCTTGTAGCCCCATGGCGCGCGGTTGTGGATGCCGATCACGATCTTGCCCTCTCTCAAGACGCGTTCCTTTGTCGTTTCCGCCGTGGCCGGCAGCACAGTTCCAACAATCGCGGCATAGGCGATGCAGGCCAGGCCGATGGCGGCCGATCGGGCTCGAAAATTCATCGTGCAGTCCTCCCGTAAGATTGAGTTGCGCACAGGCGTTCCGCCCAGCCCTTCAACGCTACGTTGAGGGCCGCCAATGCGTCAATATAGATATACAAGCTATGTACAAAATATTGCCGACGCGAGGCAGCGAGAGGCGGCTCACCGCTGGATTGGCCGTTGAGCGGATAAGGCTCAGCGCACGATCATCGCTATAGGGTTTCTAAGAACTTCCAGAGGTAGCAGCGAACCCGCGCCGGCGGCGGGGATCATATTCAATTTTGCTAAAATCTTCGGAACCGATTGCTCCGGCCCGGTTTGAATCCCGGTTCAGGAGTTCGAGTGCATGCGTAAATTGACCGGTCACCTCGCCTTCATCGAGTTCCAATCACCGACGCTGGTCGAGAGCGCTCCTGCCGATACGGACTGGCTGCACGAAATCAAATACGATGGCTACCGGACCGAGCTTATCGTTGAAGGTGGCGCGGCACGTGCCTTCACCCGTCGGGGCTATGACTGCTCGCATCGGTACAAACGGATCGTCCAGGCGGCGGCGAACCTATCGGTCAAATCCGCAATCCTCGACGGCGAAGCGGTCGTCCTCGGCAAGACTGGCTTGCCGGATTTCCAGGCTCTCGAGCGGGAGCTGGCAAACCCGAGCTCGCCGAAGCTCATGTTCTTTGCGTTCGATCTTTTGTACCTCAACGGCCGAGACATTCGACAGCAGCCGCTGATTGAGCGCAAAGCTGCTCTGCACAGGCTCCTGCAGGAAACGGCTCCAACGCTGACCTTTGTCGAACACCTGGACATTAGCGGCAAGGACGTGTTCGACCATGCCTGCCGCATGGGCCTGGAGGGGGTGGTCTCAAAGCGGGCTGACTCTCCCTACCGTTCCGGTGTCCAAACGAGCTGGCTCAAGGTGAAGTGCGTCAAGAGCGACACGTTCCCGATTGTGGCTTTCGTCGAAAAGCTTGGCGCGCAGCCGCGCCGCGTTGCTTCCCTGTATATCGGCAGATGGGAGGGCGAGCGGCTGCTTTATGCTGGAAAAGCGCAAAGCGGCTATACGCTGGAGGCAGCCCGGCGAGTTCGCGAGCGGCTCGATCCGCTCATCATCAGCAAATCGCCTCTTTCGGAACCCATCAAAAAGCCTAAAGCAACTTGGGTGCGGCCGGAGGTGCCGGCTGAGGTGCAATTCAGTGGCGTGACCGACCGGGGTATCTTGCGCGAGGCGGTGTTCAAGGGATTGCGCGAGGATCTCGCTGTGATCCCAGCGAAGCCGCCGTCGCTCTCCAAGCGCAGGTTGGAGAGCCAACATGGCGTTCCTGGCGAGAACATTCTCCAGCTGCTACCCGATGCGGTTGCACCTTCCAGGGAAGAGCTTTTGGGCTACTGGCGGCGGGTGGCCGACCGAGCGTTGATTCATCTGGGCCGAAGACCATTGAAGCTGGTTCGCCATGCGTACGGGGCCACCTTCTATCACAAGGGGCCGCTGCCGCCGATCCCTGCGTCGGTGCACCAGCTGCGGGTGCAAAAACGCGAAGGTGGCGAAGGTGTCCGGGTTTGGGTGGATGACCTTGACGGACTGCTCGGCTTGATCGAAATGGATGTCATCGAGCTTCATCCTTGGAATGCCACGATTGACGACATTGAACATGCCGACCGGCTTGTCCTGGACCTCGACCCTGGCGAGGGCGTCTCCTGGGATGCGGTGATCGAAGCCGCGCTGTCGCTACGCGCGATCTTGGAAGCAACTGGCTTGGACAGCTGGCCGAAGCTCACCGGCGGCAAAGGTATTCACTTAATGGCACCGCTCGCCGCGAAGATGACTCATGACAGGGCGCGGCAACTGGCCAAATCGCTGGCCCAATGTCTCGTTGATGCCGATCCTGACCGGTACCTGTTGTCAGCCGACCCGGCAGCGCGGAGAGGCCACATTTTTCTAGATTACCTTCGCAACGGCCGAGGCAATACCGCAGTTGGTGCGTTCTCACCTCGATCGCGGCCCGGCTTTCCGATTGCGCATCCAGTTACATGGAAACAGGTTGAAGTCGGCATTAGGCCGGACGTTTTCACCATGAGCCATCCGTTTAGAGCCGCTGCTCAAACGGCGGCTTGACTGTAAGAAAGAGCACGGCAGGGTCCTGTCGATGACGTCCGCGTCGCATTCGAGGCTGCGGCGCGCTAGGAAGGGATGGTTTTCGATCGAAAGAAAAGCCCGTCGCAGCTAATGAGCGTAAGCGACGGGCTTTCCGGGACGAAAGAGCAGCTACACCTCGGCGGATCGACTGCTTCGCTTAAATCATCAAATCGTGAATGCGTTCTATGATGGGACACTTTTTTGTTCGATGCCTTGGGAACCAAATCCGAGTTTGAAAGTTGCGGCCGCTGGGGGAAAAGAGATTCCCAGCCAATGTCAGACAAAAACCAGACGATACCGATCGTCCAAAAGCTCGTTCAAGAAACCGGTATTGCTGAGGCGCAGGCCTACGAGCTTGCCCTCCTAATTGGTATGAATTGGAACTCGCTCGTGCGAGAGGCGAAGCTCATTCGCGCTGCGGCAAGGGCCGAGGTCGCCCAGGACGGGCCGCCTGTCGAGAATTGACGCGCTAGGAACCGAAATATTTTTCCTGACCACCAGTCCGCCGGTCACGTAGAGGCTTAGAATCTGATCAGCCCATTGTGCTGGAGGACATACGGAAGGATCAGGACCATTCCGATCCCACATACCCATAGGATGGCTTTGTTCATTCCGATATCCGTTGAAGGCCACGCCGAACATTATCGATCCGTCAGCCATAGTGAAGCTTCGGCTTGCTTTCGGTGCCGGTAAATTGAACGCCGATCCTGTCGTTCTTCCGCCAGCGTATCACGCACCGGTAAGCGATCCCATCGACCGGGACATAGAGTAGAAATTCTGCCGGGACCCTAGTGTCGGCCGGCACTTTCAATTCTGCTCCAGCCGCGTGTTGATTGCGGATCGTGCACGTGGTTTCCGAGTTAGTAATGCTGGTGATGATCGTCGCGCCCTTGAGAACACGCTTCCGATGTTCGCGACGGTGGTCCTTTTCCGACAACGTGGATTCCTCCGGGCATAATCAGCGCCGATCGACCCCGAAGCCGCCCCTTCTTATCACGAACGAACCGCGGACGGCGAAAAGCCCGCCGCGTTGTCGCAGCGGACTTCCAACCGGCTGGAGGCCGGAGAGTGTCACAACGGGCCTCCTGCCTGTTCACACTTCCGTCCTGCAGGCCAGACTATCGGCGCGAAATCATCAGGCACAGTTGGCGCAGGTCCCGATCGTAGCTGTCCTGACTGCCCAGCACATCGACACAACGATTTTTCATCCGAGCCAATTGAGTGCCAGACAAGCCAGAGACAGCGCTGGCCACCTTGGGACTCGTCGGGTTAACCGGGCTTGTCAGGCCGCTCGGATTGGTTCCTACCCCGACCCCGGCAGTAACGCCGTTGCCGACCCCAACACCAACTCCGATGCCCGTCCCACTGGTGCCGCCTACCGTAGCGCCTAAGCCAGCCGTGACGCCGCTCGCACCGCCCACTGTCACCCCAGCGCCTGCGTTCACCCCGTTAGAGCCGCCTAGGGAAGCACCAGCTCCGGCATTGGCACCACTTGATCCGCCAATGGAGGCACCGAGCCCGGCGTTCACCCCATTGGAGCCGCCCAAAGAAGCTCCAGCCCCGGCGTTGGCGCCATTTGATCCGCCAATGGAGGCACCGAACCCGGCGTTCACCCCGTTGGAGCCGCCCAAGGAGGCCCCAGCCCCGGCATTAACACCTCCACTGCCGCCGACTGATGCGCTGACGCCAATTCCGGCTGCATTTGCGGACACGCACATAATCGCGATGACAGCACCACCCGCGAAAGTTTTAGCAAGTTTTCCGAAGACGCTGGCCATAACATTCTCCTGTCGTTGCTTTGAGCACCTGCAACAAGCCATTTGCCGTTACTCAAATTAGTACGCCCCGAGGTACGGAGGGTTTCCGCGCAGAAGCATGAGCCGCAAGATATGGTTTCTCAGCGGTTAATATACTCGGAATTTTAATGTCCTCGTCGTGCTACCGCTGCCAAGCCGTTGTCCTCCGATGTTGGCTTGGCGGCATGGCGGGGAGGGTTGGTGAGATTGCGAGCCTGACGAACCCAAACTGCGGCGGCCGACGGCGTGGAGATCAGGGGAATCGCTAACCTTCGAATGGCGAGTCATGTTCGCCAATGCTGCGAGCCGCGCGTTGCAGGTCGAGCGGCGCTTGGCTTAGCCATGATGAATACGCACATTCAACTCACGTAGATTGAAATGCCAACATATTCCGGAACGGCCCACTGCGGACCCGCTCGAGAGCATCACCGTGTCGAGCGAATATGTTTACGTCCCGCTGGGTCGGGTGTGTGGAGCAGCACCCGGTTCCGGCCGGTTTGCTTGGCCAAATAGAGTGCGGCGTCCGCTTTACCCTGTAGCTGCTCCGGTGAAATGGCTTCGTCAGCGGTCTGAACTGCAACTCCAATGCTGAGAGTGACGCTGCGCGAGACGCGCGATCCTGGGTTGGGCAAAGCGGCGGCCTCAACGCTCTTACGAACCCGTTCAGCCACTGAGACAGCCTCTTCCTCTGTCACCCCGGGCAGCAGCACGAGGAACTCTTCCCCACCGTAGCGGGCAACATGATCTCGATCGCGCCTGACGTTTTCCTGGATAATATTGGCGACCTCCACCAGACAGCGATCGCCGTCGGAATGGCCGAGATGATCGTTCAGCTTCTTGAAGTGATCAATGTCGCACATCAGCATCGCCGCACCGTCGAGGCAACGTTTGTCATTTCCCCACAAGTGCTCGAGTGTTTCAGTCATCCAGCGCCGGTTGGCGATGCCCGTGAGCGGATCGGTCTTCGCCAGCAATTCCAGTCGATTGTTCGCTTTAGCCAATTCGGCGACCCTGCGCCGGTCGCGCAACTCAAACAGGAAAGTCTTTTGAGCGAGAATTGTCATGATGCGACGGGCTGCAACCGTCGCGAAGATGCCGCTGGCGAAGAACAGCGTTCCATCGATCGCGCTGCCATGCTCAATGGCCGGATTCTGCACCTGAAACACGAGATACAGTCCGAGCGCCAGCGCCGCGATCGCGACCGTCCAGGCCAGCGGGATGCCGAAGATGATGATGGCTGTAATGGCTACGAACAGCATGACGTTCAATTGCCGTTCATAGAACTCGCCGCCAGCGGCTACGCCGACCAAGGCCACCGACAGCAAAATCAGGAACATACCTGTAATCAGCGAACCCCCTTCGAGCCAGGAAGGGCGCGGCTTTCGCCATGCTAGAACCACTGCGACGACGACGGGCGGGATGATACCTGCAGGCAGCAGCATAGATTGCGCGATTGCGGTTGGGAGCATCAGCATGTTGAGCGCCAGCGTTAGCATATCCAACACGGCCACCCAGATCATCCAGGCGCGGATGATCTTCGCCGTTTGCGGCCAGACACGTGCCCGAAACAGCCGCCTGACCTCACCTTTGAGGCGGATGTCGCGCGTTCGGCGCGCCAGAAGCCGGTCGACTTCAGCAATTAAGGCAGGATCATCCTGCACATCGATGTGCGTAAGATCTGACACAGTCGAGAGGCCTTACGCTTTCTCCTGATCATCCATTCGGACCCCACCCGGAGTTCCGTAAAGCCCAAGCGTGTCAAACTATCCTGAAGATTTCATTTCCAGGCGTGGTGTGTTCCAAGATCCTAGGCTGCAGCCAAGGACGTGGGCATCCGCCTTACCGGCGCACCGTGCTCTGCGCGAGATCAACTCTTGGATTCTGGTGTCTCGCGTTCGAGAGTCCTTCGGTCGTTCGTGTTCTGAGATGGCGCGTCGCCGCGCCTTAGGTTTCCGCAGCGGTTTTTTGCTTTGCGTCAAAACATCAAATGAGATTAGTTTCTCATGTATTCCGCTCAGGGAGCTCTGCATACCGATTTCTCAAGGAGCTAACCAAGCTGGCGTGTTCAGTTCGGCCGAGATCGCCTTGTTGGCACGCGTGCTCGAAGATTGAAACCGATGGTCAATCGCTTCAGCGACGTGAAGCGCTCGTGTCTCGCGTTGTAGCAAACTGTCAGGCAGGAATTAGAGACGAGGAAGAATTGGCATCGGCCTCAAAGCTGCCGCTCGGACGCTAATGTCCATACCTAGGCGGCCAAATATTGGCAGGTGCCTAGACTAGGCCTTCTTGGCAATGCGGAGCTTTGAAAGCAATTTCCACAATTCCGTCTCGTCAGTTATTCCCCTATCGAAGGCTGCAATAACTTCGCACGCAAGATGTTCCCTCTGCTCCTCGTCTTTGAGGGCCAGACGTCGCTCTCTGCACAGTTGGTCGAATACCCTCTGAAGGATGTCGAGATCGCAAGGCGCGTATACGCCGCTGTATTTCTTGAAGCCCACTGCGCTTCTGTCCCCCCGGACCCGAGCAAACTGAACTGTATGATCGCGCTCCGTGCCAAACTTGGGCGCTAGTAATCGCATGCCGCGTAATCCGAACGAGTGGCGATATTTGGCCCTTCTGCCGCCTATCGGAACCGCTCCAAATCTGGACCCGAGAGCATGCTTTTGTTGCGCTCAGCCGCTCTGGCGATTGCGGCATCGATCTCGTGGCGTATTGGGCCTGATTCCAGCGTTGCGCCAAAATTGCGTATCTTCAGCGAGTTGAATGATCCACGTTGAATTCACGCGGCCTCCTTCGTCCACGCGTGACCGCCAGAAAGCCGCTGGAGCGACTGGCCATGCCGTCGAGCCAGGTTCCTCTCGGCGTCAAGCAACTCGTGCTCCCCAGTCAAGCCGTTCATAAAAAGCTTGAGCAAATGGGACGCTAAGCGTTCCCCTTGTTCCGAAGCCGATAAAATGCCGCGCTCAGCGCAGATCGCCCGAAGAACCCGAGCTAGCATCTCGATTTCGCTCGCCTCCAAAAACCGACCTGGATACAGCATGACGTCCGCTCCCGAAAAGCCCGTTGATCGGGCGTTTACGCGACGTCAGGTACGGCACGCGATTACCTATGATAGTCTCATTCTTTTTTTTCCGATCTAATGCCGCCAAGACTCCTGTTCCGGGCGAGAGGCCGTTGGAGCAGGAACAATTCTGTCCATGCACGCAAACCGCGATGCAAAGGTTCCGGGTGCACAAACTATCGGTGACGAGACGATGATGCCTTCTAGAGCTCACGAAAACTCCCTTGAGCAGGGAGGCGTCGCAGCTCTCGCCAAGACTCGAGTTCAGCAATTTCAGTGGTGCGCAAGCTTAGAACGGTTTCTTCATGCCCCGATAACATGTGTTATTCAGCGGGAACAGGTCACGGCCTAGCTTGGAGGTTCAGGAAAGGCCCAGTGGCATGCGGGGAGGCACCATGAATTTCGTGAGAAATGGCGTCGGTCCGTTTGAGGCCGCCATGGTCGCGGTCATGACCTTAGCGGCGATCGGAATCATACTCGTCATTGTCCTAGGGATTTACTGAATTTCCCTCCGTCCGTTCATCGTCAGATCACGAATGCCCGCCAGTCACGCCAACGCAACAGCTCGATCCCACCCGCACAATCAAAGAAGATCAGGACGTGAAGGATCGCGTCTGTGCGCTCCGGCACCCGCCTACATGGATTGGCAGCCGCCGGGGGCGGTGCAAGCGCGAACGCCGCTTAGAAATCATCGGATGAGCGGAACGACATCGAACGGCGTCGTTACCGGGCGTTGCGAATCATATCTCTTTGGAACCACGCTTATGCCGATTACCTCGGGGCGCGACCTCGTGCAGAGGCTTCTGGAGAAATCATTACCGAGGCACAAGCGCGAGAGTTGGTCTCTCTACTCGGCACGAATTGGTCTTCGCTCGTCCGAGAGGCCAAAGCCATCACCAAAAAACCGAGGCCGGGACTGCGCTCGTAAGACATTTCCAAGCTCGCGCTTGGCAGCAAAGCCGCCCGCCAAATGGAACATTACCGCCTAATCCAGGTTCGGTACGCAACTCAACCCGGTCACCCAACTTGGCACATGTCCTTTCCCCGAACGTTTTGATCCGTAAGCTTCAGAACATCTCCGATCTGACCCAGTCAGATATAGCTATTTTAGAAGGCATTCCGCTTTCAAAGAGGGACTATCATGCAAACGAGGATATTGTACGCGAGGGCGATCGACCTACTCATTCATTTGTGGTCTTGGAGGGCTTGGTGGGATCCACCAAGCTTACCGGCGACGGCAAACGGCAGATCACGTCCTTCTTTGTTCCGGGAGATATTCCCGATCTGCACGGTATGCATCTCTCGGTTCTGGACTGCACCTTCTCATCGCTCGCGCGCGCCAGTCTGGGCTTCATGCGGCATGATGCTATGCGAGCCATCTGCGACCGACATGCCTCCATAGCCGCTATATTTTGGCGCTCGACGCTGATCGACGCAGCGATATACCGAGAATGGGTTACCAACGTTGGAAGGCGCGACGCCTATACCCGTATGGCTCACATATTGTGCGAACTGATCGTCCGCCTTCACTCGATGGGGGTTATCAAAGATCATGTAGCCAATCTCCCGGTCACGCAGGCAGCCCTTGCCGACGCGTTGGGCCTGTCAACTGTCCACGTGAACCGAGTGCTTCAGGAGCTGCGACGCAACGGGCTTATATTTACCGAGGGCACCCGATTTCATGCTGTTGATTGGGCCGGGCTCGTCCGAGCCGGAGATTTTGACGCCACCTACTTGCATCAAAGGACCGCAACAACATTCTGATGGCGAGCTGGTGCGATGGCGAGATACTTCTTTGATAGCGGTGATCGCGACGTTGTCCTCAAGGATGAGGTAGGCATCGAATGCGATGGGATCGGGAGCGCGCGTCGTCAGGCCATAGAAGGTCTGGTAGACCTGACGAGAGAATTCCTTAAGGACCTCAATGGCCAGGAGTTGTTCATCGAAATCCGCAACGAGCATGGAGAAAAGCTGGCAAGGTTGAGCCTATCTCTGCATGCGCAACCGAGCGCTCAATGAAGGTTAGGGGTTTCCGTGACTGGCGGCGGTCTTTGCCGCTTGGACGCAGACCACCCTTGATGATCGCTGACCGCCTATGTCGCCCGTAATGAGCATATCGCGACGCCAGAAATTGACAGTCGGCATCACCGCAAGCAAAGCAATTCGACCGCTTGTCAATTTGGAAAGCGCTTGGATTGCTTTGCATTCCTGTACAACCCGCGGTGGCGGAGAACAAAGCGGCGTGGACATGATCCCAGTCCCTGTGGGACAACACTTGCACCGGCTTCTCCGATGAATCAGATCGGAAGAGTTTCGGAAACGTGAGTCGATTGGAAGCCTACGTCCAAGTGAAGAAGCGCTTTCCCGTTCTTATCGAGCAGCGAAATAAAGCCTGCTTGGCCGACGTCCCTTACAGCCACGGCAGCCGGAATCTTGATGGTGCCCAGCGTGGCTTGAACATCGGATAACGGAGTACCTGTCGGCACTTGGCAAATTTGTTTGACATGTGTCGGCAAGGCCGAAATAGGGGTTGCCGCAGCTCTCGCGGGCTGCACGAGCGGGCATACATCTGTCGGTGAAATACTATCGGGGTAGGTGACGGGTGCCCAGCCTCGCTTCAGTTGCCGCCGCCACGGCCGTCGCAGAATACTTGCTCGTTCAAATGGGCAGCACTTCCGAGCGCTTGACCTGGCCCAGGGCAAAGCTGCTTTCGATCGAAGCGATGTTGTCCAGCCGCGTCAGCTTGTCCTTTATGAACCGCTCATAGGCCTCGAGGTCGCGCACCACGATGCGCATCAGGTAGTCGCGCTGGCCGGTCATCAGGTAACAGTCGACGACCTCCGGCCAGCGCAGCACGGCCTGCGAGAAACGGTCGAGATCGTCCTCGCGTTGCCGTTCAAGCTTGATCGACGCGAAAGCGCTGATCGGCAGGCCGAGCTTCTTCTGGTCGACGACCACGGTGTAGCCCTTGATGACGCCGGCGCTCTCCAGGAGTCTGACGCGCCGCGCGCAAGGCGAGGGCGACAGACCGACGGCTTCGGCGAGGTCGTTCGAAGTCGCCTTGGCGTTCTTCTGCAGCGCGGCGATGATCTTCAGGTCGATTGCGTCAAGCGCTGGATTTGGCATCGTTCCCTCGTTTGGGCGTCGTTATTGGCTGGAGCAGCCAATATGATCGATCGGTTTGGGCAAGAATAGTCACATTTGGAAGAGCGACGCAGGTATCGTTGAGCCGCGATTTCACAGGAGCCGACGATGACGATCCTTTCCGAGCTTGAGCGCAAGGTCCTCTGGCTGGCCGTCTGGATGATCCATCACGCCAATCATCTTCGGGCGTCGACGGACGGCCTCAAGGTCGGCGGCCACCAGGCGTCGTCGGCGTCCGCGTCGACCTTGATGACGGCGCTCTATTTCCAGATCCTGAGGCCGCAGGACCGCGTCGCCGTCAAGCCGCATGCCAGCCCGGTATTCCATGCCATCCAATATCTGTTCGGCAAGCAGACGGTTGAGCAGCTGCAGAATTTTCGTGGCTATCGCGGCGCGCAGTCTTATCCGTCCCGAACCAAGGATATCGACGACGTCGATTTCTCGACCGGGTCGGTTGGACTGGGCGTGGCGCAGACCCTGTTCTCGTCCCTGGTCCAGGATTATGTCACGGCAAAAGGCTGGAAGACCGATCGGCCGGAAGGCCGGATGGTGGCCCTGCTCGGCGACGCCGAAATGGATGAAGGCAATATCTTCGAGGCGCTTCTCGAGGGCTGGAAGCACGGCCTGCGCAACACGTGGTGGGTCGTCGATTACAACAGGCAGAGCCTCGACGCGGTAGTGCGCGAAGGCCTGTGGCAGCGTTTCGAATCCATCTTTCGCAACTTCGGCTGGGATGTGGTGATCCTGAAACATGGGACGTTGCAACAGGCCGCCTTCGAGGAAGAGGGCGGCGAAAAGCTGCGGACCTGGATCGATGCATGCCCCAATCAGCTCTATTCCGCGCTGACCTTCCAGGGCGGTGCTGCCTGGCGCAGGCGCCTGCTGGACGATCTGGGCGATCAAGGACCGGTCAGCCGTCTGATCGAGAAGCGCAGCGACGATGAGCTTGCGGCCCTGATGGCAAATCTCGGCGGCCACGATCTGGCGAGCATCATCGATGCCTTCGAGCAAGCGCGCGGACATGATCGTCCGACCTGCTTCATCGCCTATACGATCAAGGGCTTCGGCCTGCCGCTCGCCGGCCACAAAGACAATCACGCCGGACTGATGACACCGACGCAGGTCGACGTGCTGCGGCAAGGCATGGGAGTCCGCGAGGGCCGCGAATGGGACATTTTCGAGGGCCTTGCCTATGACGAGGCTGCGATACGATCCTTCCTCGCGTCGTCGCCTTTTGCGCAGCCAGCCCCGCGTCGTCACAAAGCCCCAGCTGTTCCGGTGCCAGCGCGCATCGGCTTCGGCGCTCAGCCGGCCATGTCGACACAACAAGGTTTCGGGCTTTTGATGCACGAGATCGCAAAATCGGACAGCGAGTTTGCAAGCCGTGTCGTCACGACATCCCCCGATGTCACCGTCTCGACCAATCTCGGCGCCTGGGTAAACAAGCGGGGTCTGTTCGCGCGCGGCGACCAGGCGGACATTTTCCGCCAGGAGCGCATTCCCTCCACCTTCAACTGGACGTTTGCGCCGTCGGGACAGCATATCGAACTGGGCATTTCGGAGATGAACCTTTTCACGATGCTTTCGGCGCTCGGGCTATCGCACTCGCTTCACGGCGAGCGCCTGCTTCCCGTCGGCACGCTCTACGATCCCTTCATCGAGCGCGGTCTCGATGCGCTCAACTATGCCTGTTACCAGGACGCCCGCTTTATCCTGGCGGCGACGCCCTCCGGCGTGACGCTGGCTCCAGAAGGCGGAGCGCATCAGTCGATCGCCACGCCGCTGATCGGCATGGCGCAGGACGGTCTGGCGACGTTCGAGCCTGCCTATGTCGACGAACTGGCAATCATCCTGCGTTGGGCATTCGACTACATGCAGCGTACCGGCGAAGCCGAGCCTGACGACCATACCTGGCTGCGAGATCAGACCGGAGGTTCGGTCTACTTGAGGCTCTCGACGCGCTTGATCGAGCAGCCGACACGCCCGATGGAAAGTAAGCTGGCGCGCGACATCGTCGATGGCGCCTACTGGCTGCGCCCGCCCGGGCCAAACGCCGACCTGGTGATAGCTTATTCCGGCGCAGTCGGGCCGGAAGCGGTACAGGCGCTGGGATTGATGGCCGGCGATCGGCGCGATGTCGGGCTTCTGGCCGTGACCTCGGCCGATCGGCTGAACGCCGGCTGGTCAGCCGCAGCCCGGGCGCGCCAGTACGGCCATCAGCGCGCTTCAAGTCATGTCGAGCGCCTTTTTGCCGGTCTTCCGGCGTCCTGCGCCATCGTGACGGTGTTGGACGGGCACCCCGCGACGCTCGCCTGGCTGGGGTCGGTCCATGGCCACCGTACACGCGCTTTGGGCGTCGAGCATTTCGGCCAGACTGGTACGATCGCCGATCTCTACCGGCATTACGGGATCGATGCGCAAGGTATCATGGCTGCAGCGCAGGCGGTTTCGGTTGGCCGGCCGCTGAGGCACCTCGGCTCCGCCGCCTGACCATCGATCACCCGCCTCCCGGCCGGCTCGTTCGATAGCAAGCCGTCAATACCGGAATTCCTTGAGGGCGGGCATCAGCCGCCGGCGCCATTCTCCTCCGCTGCGAGAAAACCATGGGGGGAATGGAAATGGCTGGCGGCGATCTTATGAGCCGTGAAACGCTGCGCTCTGCGATCGGGACGGGAGCGGCGATCGCGCATCACGGCGAGCTCATCCAGGGCGTCTTCAAGGATGATGGCGGGCGCCTTCATCGCGGGCTGGTCACCCTGCCGATCGCCGCTTTGAGGTCCGAGGCGACCTTTGCCAGAACCGACGGCGATGCGGTCATTGTCCACCCCGATCATAAGATCAAGGCTTCGGCAGCCGCGCGGCTCACACTCGATTTCTTGAATGTAACCGGTGGTGGCGTGCTGACACTTCAAAGCTCGATTCCCGTGGGGCACGGCTACGGCTCATCGACCGCGGACGTCGTCGCTTCCATTCGCGCTGTGGCCGCAGCCCTCAAGATCCAGTTGCGGCCCTCGAGCATCGGGCGTCTCGCCGTTGCCGCCGAGCGCGCCAGCGACGCGATCGCATTCGATGAGCATGCGGTCCTGTTCGCGCAACGCGAGGGCACGGTGATCGAGAATTTCGGCGGCTCGCTGCCGCCGCTGCTACTGGTCGGGTTCAAGGCGAATGGCGGCGTCCCGGTCGACACATTGCAGCTGCCGCCGGCGCGCTACGACAGTGCCGAAATCCAGGAATTCGGCGTGCTTCGGGCGCTGGTGGCGCGCGCGGTTTACCGTCAGGACCCAAATCTTCTCGGACGCGCCGCCTCGGCCAGCGCGGTGATCAGTCAACGGCACTTGCCGAAACAAGGGTTCGACGAGATCGCCGAAATCGCCAGGCGAGCCGGGGCCTGCGGGGTGCAAGTCGCCCATAGCGGCTCGTTGTTTGGTCTGATTTTCGATCTTTTCGCATCGAACCTGAAGCGACGGGCAGCTTTGACCGCACAACAGATAAGACGCGCCGGCTTCAAGGACGTCGAGGTCCATCTGGTCAATGCGGAGGGCTGGACATGGTGACCCTCGCAGTCGACTATTTCAGGGACCTTGAGACCCCACGCCTTGCTCGCCTGGCGCCAAATCTGGTGGCGGCGGCTTTTCCGTTGATGAAGCTGATGCCGGCCCGCTACATTCTGGATCGGGCAGCGTCGAATGGCGAATTGAAGGCAGGCTCCCACATCGTCGAGACGACGTCCGGCACGTTCGGCATGGCGGTGGCGCTGCTCGCGGCGGCGCGTGGCTATCGCCTTACCCTCGTCACCGCTTCGACCCTTATCGACGCCAAATACAAAGCCCGGCTGGAGCGCATCGGCGCCACGGTCATCGCACTTGACGATCCCCGCGGTGACGGCAATCAGCCTGGCCGGCTTGAGCGCCTGCAGGAAATCCTGGCCAAGGAGCCGGACGGCTTCTGGACCCGCCAATACGACAGTCCGGGGAACTGGCTTGCCTATGCGCGGCTGGCTGAACTTTTCATCCGGGCAATGGGAAAGGTCGATTGTCTGGTCGGCTGCGTCGGGACGGGCGGTTCGCTATGCGGCACCGCGTCCTTTCTGCGAACGGTCTTTCCCCATCTGACGGTGTTTGCCGTCGATACCCATTGCAGCATTCTGTTTGGGCAGCCCATCGGCAAACGCATGCTGCGGGGCCTGGGCAACAGCGTTCTGCCGAAAAACGTCAGGCATGAGCTTGTCGACGAGATTCATTGGGTCGGTGCCTATCCGGCGTATCTGAGCGCGCACCGTTTGCTGCGCGAGCACGGGATTTTCATGGGGCCAACCAGCGGCGCCGCCGCGTTGGTGGCGCGGTGGGTCGCAAAGACCCTTCCGGACGCACAGGTCGCGGTCATCATGCCTGACGAAGGTCATCGCCATGCCGAGACCGTCTACAATGACGACTGGCTTGCGACCTTGCCTGGCTGGCCCTGCAAGGAACCGTCTGAGCCGAGGACGCTGACGACAATCGCACCAGCTGCAGAGACGCAATGGACGCGCTTTCTTTGGCTGCGGCGCAGTCTCGACGATGTGCTCCAAACCCAGGCAGCAAGTGCAGTGCCCTCGGCTATTGGTGCGGTGGAGAATCTATGAGACGAGATCCAGCCCGCTTTTGTCGAGCCAGCGCCAGGCATCTTGCGTCGTCTGGAAGATCTGGCCGTGTTCATTCGATCCGGCGGACCGATCGAGGTCCTTGAGTCCGCTGGCGGTCACGACGGCCACGACGCGGTCTGTGGCCGCGACGACCCCTCGATCCCTCAACGTCGATATGGCGATCAGCGGCGTAACCGATGCCAGTTCCGCAAAGATCCCTTCGTCGCGCGCAAGGCGTTCCTGCATCGCGATCAGGCCATGATTGTCGACGGGGACCGCGTGCCCGCCCGATTCGCGCAGAGCCTTCAGAGCCTGAAAGGTGCTGCGCGGGGTGCCGATCGATACGGCAAGGCTGTCGAAGAGCATCTTGCGTTCACTCAAGGCATCGGCGCCGCTGGCAAGGGCGTCCGCCAACGACCCGTGCACCTCCGCCGCGACGAGACGGGGCAGCTGCGTGATGGTCCCTTGCGCGTACAATTCGCAAAAGCCAGCCCACAGGCCGGACAACGCATCGCCATAGCAGACCGGCAGGACGCACCAGTCCGGCGCCGCGCCATCCGATTGCTCGACGATCTCGTAGGCGATCGTCTTGTAGCCCTCTATGCCGAGCGGATGGCTGCCGACGACCGGACCGTGATAGGGCGAGGCGATGAACCAGTCATAGCGGGCAGCCGCCTGTTCCAGCAGTGACCATCGGTCCATTTTGTTGACCAAGGGCAGCACCGTCGCGCCATATTTTCGGATCTGCGCCAGCATCGCGCCGGCCGACCCGGCGAAAGTAGTGACAACGCACTTCAGCCCGGCTCTGGAAGCGTAGGCCGCCAGCGAGGCGCCGGCGTTGCCAGAAGACGCGGTCGCGACGGTCTTCGCGCCACGTGCGCGCGCCACGCTGACCGCGACGGTCGAGAAGCGGTCCTTATGCGACCAGGTCGGGTTCCGGCCTTCGTCCTTGATTGCGAGGTTGGGCACGCCGAGAAGCGCGCCGATGCGAGGCGCGGCAAGCAACGGTGTCAAACCCTCGCCAAGGCTCACTGCATCCGCGGCTGTGCAAGGCAGCATATGCGCAAAACGCCATAGCGAGCGCGAGGCGGTGGCGCCGTCCAGAGGATGAGGGGGAGGACCCGAATAAACCGGCCGAAGATTTGCGGGTGCGGTCTCCTGACACCGCGCGCACCCTTTGGAGTCGATGGTGATATCGGCGGGGTAGGCGGCACCGCATCGGATGCAGACGAATTCCAGAACCCGGCTTTCTTCCCTTCCGGGTCGGCTAATGTCGCCTGAGGAATGCACGGAACTGTTGTGCGCGAGGTCGCGAAACGGCCGGCTCGGCATGGCTATTCCTGTGTCAGGAAACGATGAATTCGCTGGTTGTTTCAAACAGCCAACAGCACCGCTGTCAATGCGGAATGTGCACTATAGTGTGTCGCACCATAGTGCGCGTCGTAGCATCCGTTGTTTGATGAAGCTTCGCGGCGTTTTTGGTTTGAACGTGCAGCGGCTACGGAGAGAAAGAAAACTGTCTCAGGAGCAGTTGTCTTTCGTTTCGGGCCGCACGCGAGCCTATATCAGCAGCGTCGAGGCCGGTCGGCGAAACGCCACGCTGGATACAGTCGAGATCCTGGCGAAGGCTTTGGATGTGGAGCCGCAAGAGTTGATCGCGGCCGTTCCATCGAATCGGCGAGCAGTCCGCGGGACAAAGCAGACGACCCCAAAGTCAGCGGAATGAAGCGCGGTCTGTTCAGCCAGCATTGATACGGCTTTCAGGCTCTGTATCTTTGTGCCAGCTAATTGACTCCTGAAGTGTACATTCGGCGCAAGTCCCATTGAATATATCGCATCTGTGACCGTAAGTTTCTGGCCGGGACGGGGCCTGACTCTTGTCGAGGTCTGCCGATGGAGATCGATAGTCTTGTCGGGTTGTTTGCAGCGATCTCAAGGATCGATGCCGCGTGCTCGGTGGATGGTGTCCTCCAAGAGTTCCGCTCTGCCATCGAGCGTTATGGCCTGCGTTATTTTCTGATCACCGGCCTGCCGGTGCCGCACGACACCGACTGGAAGCGAGAGAT
The DNA here is from genome assembly GCF_020165105.1 of Mesorhizobium sp. CA5. Lineage (NCBI taxonomy): Bacteria > Pseudomonadati > Pseudomonadota > Alphaproteobacteria > Hyphomicrobiales > Phyllobacteriaceae > Mesorhizobium > Mesorhizobium sp. CA5. The sequence continues at coordinate 89,230 of NZ_JAIUHJ010000019.1, forward strand.
CCTGGTCGATGGTTGGCCGCCCGAATGGTATCTTCGCTACATGTCAGAGGATTACTTTTCGCATGATCCCTGCGTCGCGCAGTGCCGGCATTCGCCGAAGCCGTTCCTGTGGGAGGAACTGCCGCCGGCAAAGCTTGTTGCGCGCGCAAAGCTGGTGATGGACGAAGCGGCGGATTTCGGAATGGGCCAAGGCCTCTGTGTTCCCGTCCACGTGCCGCTGGCGGGCCCAGGCGTCGTCACGGCAGCGGGCGATCGGATTGAAATAGCGCCGAGCGTCGTGCCGTTCATCGAGACGCTTTGCGTGCATACGTTCCGACGCCTGTCAGGGCTGGAAGAATCCGGCCAGTCCGTTGAGGCCGCGCCCTTGACGCCGCGCGAGCGCGAACTCCTGGAGTGGAGCGCCGAAGGCAAGTCGAACGAAGACATCGCCTGCATCCTGGGCGTCACAAGGAACACGGTTGAGAGCCATCAGCGCAACATTCGAGGCAAGCTCGATGCAGCCAACGTCTCGCATGCCATCGTCAAAGCTCTGCGGCGACAGGAAATCCAGATTTAGCAATACCTGAATACCATCATACGGGCATGAAGCGTGTTTTCCTACGACCTCCACTTTTGGAGGCGTCATGGTCCGTATTCATCTGGTCACCTGGGAAAACAGGAAGCGGTATAGAAAAGTGCTGGAGCGCTATTTTCGTATCCGGTACGACATTTACGTCAAGCATAGACGATGGCGCGCCGTCGCCCGGCCCATCAACATCGAGATCGACGCATTCGACAACGAGCATGCGCTTTATGTTCTGGCGCTCGACACCAACGGCAAGATCGTCGGCGGCTCCCGTCTTGTACCGACGCTGGAGCCGCATCTGATGAGCGAGGTCTTCCCAGTTCTCGCCGGCGGCACGCCTCCGAGAGCGGCTGAAATTTTCGAATGGACGCGTTTTTTTGTCGTCCCATCGCTTCGCACGCACGGAGCGTCGTCGCCGATCGCCGGCTTTGTTCTGTGCGGCCTTCTTGAGACGGCGCAAAGTCTGGGGATTCGACAGATCAGCGTGGTGTGCGAAACATTCTGGCCGAAACGCCTGCGTGCGCTTGGCTGGACGCTTTTCGAACTCGGCAACGCTCTCGAGCATCCGGATGGCGACATTATCGCGCTGCTGATCGATGTCACGCCTGAGGCTATTGAGCAGACGCGCCGCGCTTATGGCATCAGCGGCGTCATACTTGCGGATAAAATCTAGGCTGATTGCCACCGGCAGCTGAAGGTTCGCTCGCCAGAGGATATTGTCATCGCGCCCATTTGCGCGGTAGTCAGCGCTACGATGCATAGGAACCATAGACACATATCTCAGCGCTCCTAGACTGCACTAGGAAGCTCGGTTCCTGACCTGCTCCTGCGTCGAGGCTTGAGCTTTCGAGTTGGGCGGATCTCACAATGTGAGCAATGCACTCGCTGCAGCATTGAACATCGGGCTGTCATCTCAGATGAAGCGCAGGGGCATCAGAAAACCCTGGCTGTTCGGGCCTTTTCCTTGTAGCATCGAACGAGAGTCCAGCGTCGTTTCAAGTCGCCATGTTGAACCTGTCTCGGCCTGCAGCGACAGCCTTGAGCAACGGAAGCAAAAACTCCGCTGAGGGCCTCCGCAGGTGATCATTAATTAGAGCGATGGTGAAGATCTGAGCCGCGGCATCTATTTCACCGGCAAGTGCATCCGCCGTCGATGGGCAGGTGGACCCCGGTGATCATCGAGGCTGCGTCGCTGAGCAGGAACACGATCGGGCCGGCGACCTCATCCTCGGTCGCCCAGCGCCCGAGCGGCATCTGCTTCAAGAATGGCTCAGCGACATGCGGCTGGCTCCAGTGGCCGGACGAGATCGGCGTCATCACCACGGTCGGGTTCACGCTGTTGACGAGGATGTTGTATTTGCCCAACTCCAGCGCCGAGCAGCGGGTGATGTTTTCGAGCGCTGCCCTGGACGAGCCGCAGGAAATGTGCCCCTCGAGCGCAACCAGCGCCGCCTAGCTGGAGACGTTGACGATCGCGCCGCCCTTGCGGATCGCCACCATCTGGCGCACCGCCCATCGGCGCCCCAGGCAAGGTCAATGGGCCAGGAGGGGCATGATCATGCCAGCAGTTGTGTCGGCACACCGAGCACTGGCCCGGCTGTGGCAAGCCGTTGGTCAAGGGTGTACACCGTCGTTCCATGCTCCGACGCCGTCGCGAGATGCAATGCATCACCGGCACGAAGCCCCAGCGTATGCTGATCGACGAACTTCGCCGCCGCTCGAAACTGCCCGCTTGTGACCGAAAGCACGGTGAAGCTCTCGGCGACCAGCTTGTTGAACATTGCCAGCGCTGCGGCACGCTGCTCCAGGTTGATCTGCCCGGTCCGTAGCTTGACCGCCATGGCAGAGGACATCTCGGTGATCGTCCAGTCGCTGATCAGAAGCTGAGCAGGATCCTGCTGAGCGAGCCATATTTGGGCGCGTGGGGTCATCGCTTCGTTGGAGAGCGCCGCCACGATCAGCGACGTGTCGAGATAGAGCATCAGTAGCGATCGCCATCGCGCATCGACCGCACCAGATCGGCGGCACTTTGAGCCTCCGGCGGCATGCTTGCCGTCAAGGATCGGAGCAGGGCGGCATCGATCCGCATGCGTGGCCTGGCCGCCGCTGTGAGGCGGGCGACTGGCTTGCCGCGTCGAGTAATGTCGATCGAATCACCAGCCTCAACTCGGTCAACGAGTTCGCTCAGATGTGCCTTGGCGTCCGCCAGATTGATAGCGTGCATGTCATGCTCCTGACCATGTAGATGGTCATATAGCGTACTGGATCAAAGAAATCTAGTGGGAGAGAAATCGGGTAGTGCAATCCGGACCTGAGGGCTCGGTCTGGTCCAATGGACAACCCCCTGAAAGCTCACAGCTGGGTCAACTTCAACGCTCATATGTTCAGCCGAAAATCAAAGTGATCACTGCCGCCCCAAATTGCCCCAATCAGCGGGTTTTCCGGCCTTAACTCTGAGACGATGGAGAGGTCGATGAAATTGCCTGTTCTTGCTCTTGCCGGCGGCATGCTGCCAATGATGCCTTCGGTCCAGGCGGCGCAGATGATCGCGGCGCCAGATATAAATAGGCTGGTGCAAGAGGCGCATGTGACATGCGCCTATCTCACGGAAGACGGCTACTGCGTGCGGCCGCACAGGAAGCAGAAGTATTGGAAGCCTAAGCACCATTACCGGCAAATCTACCGCACCTATGAGTCGCAGCCGTCAGACGAGTATCAGTGGCGTTATGAACATCCGCGGCCAATTATCCGCGTCGTACCAAACTACCCGCCGCAGGATGAAGATGACTGGGACGACTCGGACGATTGAGGCAGTCTGATGCCGGTGGTCCGTTTGCGCCTGCGGCCCCAGATCGACGGCGGCGGATGCGTGGCGGACAGTTGTCACGCATCCGCAACCGCGCAGTTTCGTTCCTACCACCCGAACAGGAGAGCCGCGCCGCTCTGCCTGTCGCCGGCCTGCACGACGTTTGCTTCGGTGTTTCGGCCAAACTGGAAGATACCGTAGGAACTGTCGTTGCCGTCCTGCCGCAGGGTGGCCGAGTGTCCGCTGCCCTCCTGTCGAACTATGCCAAGATTGCGGGCCCCGTCCTGATCTATGCCGGCACGGTTGTTCCAGCCGCGCTGCCGTATGTGGGCGCCGCTGCGCAGCCCTTTGTAGGCCGAATAGGCGCGCAGACCGAAATCCAGCGCCCGCGCATCGCGGGCCGTCGGAGGCGAGTAATAGAACCCGATCGCGCCGCCCGCCCTCGCCGGAGCGGAGACAAGGGGCAGACCGACGGCTGTCGCGAGCGCGATGGCTGCTATAAGTTTTGTGACCTGGCGGTTCATGATGCCTCTCTTTGTGGTTTCATCATCTGATGAGCCACAGTCGCACAGCGAAGCTGAACCGTGACGGAAGGTTTCGTTCAGCCGCGGTTCAAGACATGGAGCGGCGTGAGCTTCGGCGCACCGTCAAAGCCCAAATTGTTTTGTTGCATCACTCCGGAAGGAAAAAACCCATCGTGTAAGAAGAAAGGGCTCCGGTCGCCCGGAGCCCTTCTTTCGATTATCGAAGACAGACGGCGCTCAGTTCGCGCCGGACACCTGTTTGAGGCAGTTGACGCTGGCCCCGCCTGCAGTCACCTTCAGCTTAACGTCGTAGGCAGCGCCATTGGCTCCCACGCTCATCCGGCCCACTGACGCCGGATTGCCGGGACCGGCCTCGAAGGCGCCGCCCTGGCTGATTTTGGCGGAGCCGGACGTTCCGCCCCCGGAGACGCTGACCGTGTAAGTGCCGGTGATTTTCCTGTCGGCATAAACCACGGGCTCCAGCAGGATAGCGTCGCCTTGCACTGTGTCCCGGATCTCGCATCGCAGCGGCTCGTGACTCGAGCCGTCCTTGTCGGCCGTCGCGGCGGTCGCGGCGGCGACCATGACAGCCACGAGCGCGGCCGACACCGCTGCTGCTCGCTTTTCCAGTCTGGTCATGAATGATCTCCTAGCGATTGCGGGCCGTCCATGGTTCAGGGGCAGTCCTGGACGAAGGCGGCGACATTGCCGCTGCCGCCCTGGCTGACATCGGCATTGCACCCGTGGCCGACCTGGACACCGGCTGCGATGTTGCCGTTGCCGTCCTGCGTCATAATTGCGGTGTGGTTCGAACCGAACTGGGCAATCCCCGCGGCATTGCGGTTGCCATACTGGTACGTCGCGCCGTAATTGTTGACGCCTTGCTGTCCGATCACCGACCGGTTGCGATGACCATATTGCTGGCCGATCGCGGTGTTGAAGCGGCCATCCTGGTAGACATGGATGCGGTTACGGGAGCCGTGCTGGCCGCCGCCGGCGGAATTGCGCCAGCCGTATTGTTCGATATTCACATCGTTGGCCTTGGCGGGCGCGATGGTTGTGAGGCCGACCAAGGCGGCAAAGGCTGCAGCGACGACTGATGTGCGGGTCATGGGTGCTTCTCCTTGGGTGCGGTAGGGTACCGCGGGTTGAACGGTCTCTTTGTAAGAGGATGGCCCGGAACGGTGGCTGAAGGCTCCATTCAGTGAAAATTCATGATCGCTACGTTTCTGCTTCGGAGTTGGCAGCGCGCCTCCCTTCGAAAGAGGCCATGGCTGCGAGAGGAACATGTCACAAAACCGGAAGGCACGGAGTATCAGAGGTTCTCTTCTGCAGGGCGCCACCTTAGGGCCCGCGCATCGAATGTCCCCGATCGGCAATTGCAGGACGAAACTGAAAATCCCGTTGCCCGTGCCGGATCTGCGCTCGCGAGGTCCGAATAATCTTAGTCGAACCGATAACGTCGCGTTCAGCGCCAGCGGTTATAAAGACGGTATGACGCCGCGCACCAAGCGTATTCTGGGCAAATCGATCGTCGTGACGATAATTGCAGTCGTCGCGACTTTCGGTCTGTCGTTCACAGCCAGAATTGCCTTGCAGATGCCGATCGATTGGTTGAGTTGGGTGGAATGCACCGTCATCCCCATTCTGATCGGAATGCCTGTCGGTGCCTATATCTTTGCCCAGTCCGAAACGATCCAGGACACATGTGACAAGCTGGAGAAGTCGTACGCAGACCTGAAAGAGGCGCACGACAGGTTCACCTTCGTGACAAGCCATGATCCCATGACGGGACTCCTTAGCCGCGGTGAATTCATCGCAAGGATGAACAGAAAGCGTGATGAAGGGGAATGCGACACGCTTCTTCTGATCGATCCGGATCATTTCTCCTTGATCAATGACAAGCACGGACATTCCAAAGGCGACGAGACATTGGTGCGGATCGCCAAGGCGCTTGTCTATACGACGCGCCCAGGGGACTCGATTGGCCGGCTTGGCGGGGAAGAGTTCGGGGTCCTGCTAAGTGATGTGCGCAAAGAGCAGGCGATCACCATAGCGGAGAACATCCGCCGGCATGTCGAGGGAGGTCCCTGGGTCAAAGGGCGACAGGATGGCGTAAGGGTGACTGTCAGTATCGGCGGAGCGGAAATACCTCGCGCTGCTGATGCTGAGGATATCCTTCGTGTTGCCGGTCGCTGCCTTTTTGAGGCGAAACAACGTGGACGGAACTGTGTTTCCTTCACCCATGAGGTGGCCAGGTTGCGGGACATCGCGCTCCCCAAAATGCGACTCGAATAATCGGCGGTCGCCATCAGCGTTTGCGTAGCTCCGCCACTTGATCTCGCTCGACACGAAAGACCGGTCCTTCTTCAGAGAGGGCCGCGGCCTTGGAGCGGCGAGGGGACTTGCCTACGTCGCATATGTCGTCGATATGGACGTCGATAGTTCGCCGGAAGTTTTCAGGCGCGCTATACGTGACTTGGTCTGCGTCTCTCCACGATCCACTTGGCGCTCGGTCCCGGTCGCCCAGCGGCGTGCGTAGTCACGGCGCAGGAAAGTCTCGCTGGCGTGGAGCGACCTTCGCGACGGATTTGCACGCGCCAGGAACCGGACGAGAGCTTTGTGTAGGTTGCCATTTTCGTGTGCGCTCCGTGTGCACTGAGATCGAAACGTGACGAAAAGGATCGTACTCTGGCGTGAATTCGGGTTGGCTAAACAAAATGTTGGAAAACCAAGGGCATGGAATCGGCATGGCGCCCATGATGCACCGCATTCGGTTGATGGACTCATGACGCCGCTGGTCCTGATTTCTTCGAAGGACCCGGATTTCTTTCTGGTTTTCGGGCACATCCTTTCAGCAGCCGGCTTCGAAACCCGGCTGATCACGGCAGACACGGAGATTGCGCGCGCCATCAAGGCCGCTGCGCCGCTTGCCATCGTCCTGGACTGTCATCCGGGCGACCGCGCAATCGTCAAGCAATGCCTGGCGCTGAAGTCGGCCGAAGCGACAAAAGGGACGCCCCTTGCAGGCTTGGTCGCGCCTCGTTCCGGCAAGCTGCACCTGGACCTTATCAAGGCTGGCGTCGATGAGATATTTTCGCGGCCGTTTGCGCCCGAACAGCTTCTGAGTTGGCTGCATGGCAAGGCGCGTGTTGCGAAGCGTTCGCGCGAAACCAAGACAGGCGATCTGGTGCAGGGCGATTTCCGGTTGGAGCGACAGACCCACCGGACATTCTTCAAGCAAAAAGAAATCGTGATGCCACCGATTGAGTTCAAGCTTTTGCGCAGCCTTCTGGCGCAACCTGGCAAGGTGTTCAGCCGGGAAGAACTGGTCGCGACTGCATGGCCTGAACACGCCGCCGCAACCGATATACGCGGTGTTGACGTTCATATTGCCAGGTTGCGCAAAAGGCTTCGGGCATCTGTGGGAAGCGATGTGATCCGGACCGTTCGCTCTGCTGGTTACGCCTTCGCGCCGGACTGGTAGTCCGCGCGGCGGTTCCGGCACCGATGCGATTGTCATGTTGCTGATCGCGCCGCGGTTGCGTGCGCCACGTTCGCAGGCATCGGCTCTCAATGGCTTAGGATGGTATCCAGGAACAGCTTGGCGCGCGGATGAGCGGCGCTAGAGAAGAAATCACTGGAAGACGCGTGCTCGACGATGCGGCCTTCGTCCATGAAAACGATCTCATCCGCGACTTCGCGGGCAAATCCCATTTCGTGCGTCACGCAGACCATGGTCACGCCGGTTTTCGCGAGCGCGATCATGACGTCGAGCACTTCCTTGATCATTTCCGGGTCGAGCGCGGAGGTGGGTTCATCGAACAGCATGATACGGGGATCTAGGCACAGAGCGCGCGCGATCGCCGCTCGCTGCTGTTGGCCGCCCGACAGCTGGGCCGGATAGGCGCGCGCCTTTTCGGGGATGTGCACCGCCGTCAGATGCCGCATGGCGATCTCTTCGGCCTCATGCGCCGACTTCAAGAGGACCCGGCGCAGCGCCAGCGTGCAGTTGGCAAGCACGGTGAGGTGAGGGAAGAGATTGAAGCTTTGGAACACCATGCCTGTCAGGCGGCGCGCCATCGCGGCATCGCGATCGCTTTTTCCCAGACTTCCGCCTTCAAACTCTATCGTCCCCTTTTGGAAACGCTCAAGACCGTTGATGCAGCGTATCAATGTCGACTTGCCGGACCCGGAGGGTCCGCAGACGACGACGCGCGCACCCGGCCGTAAGGTCAGGTCGATGTCTTTCAAAACGTGCAGGGCACCGAACCACTTGTTGAGACCGTCGATCCGCACGAGCGGGGAGGATTGAAGCGTCGAGGTCGCAGGCGCGCGTCGGTCGAGCATCAGCGGAGCCCGCTCGCAAGCAGGAGCTTCTCCATGCGCTTCACCCCATAAGAAACGATCAGCGCCAGGGCGAGAAACAGAACGCCGGCGACGGTCAGCGGCTCCGCGTAGCGATAGGTCTCGGAAGCGATATCGAAGGCGCGCCCGAGCATTTCCGGCACCGCCAGGATCGCGAGATAAGGCGTCGCCTTAAGGATCGAAACCAGGTAGTTGCCCAGGGGCGCGGCGATGTTGCGCAGCATCTGGGGTGCGATGACGAAGATGACCGTGTCGCGGCGGGTGAGCGACAGGGCTCTGGCTGCTTCCTGCTGGCCCCTCGGAATAGCGTCGATGCCCGCCTTGAACACCTCCGCCAGATAACCGCTGTAGTACAGGCTTAGCCCCAATACGCCCACCGTCATGGCGCCAAGCCTGATCCCGTAGAAGGGCAGGACGAAATACAGGAAATAAAGCCAGGCCAAGACCGGCGTCGAGCGGATGAAGTCGATCAGGAAGCGCACGGCGAGGCCGGGCGCGCCGCCCCCGCGCCGGATCATTTCGAAAGTGAAGCCAAGCGCCGACGCACCGAGGCAACTCAAGACCGTTGCGAGCAAGGTAGTCCCGATCGCACCGATTATGATCGGGATGGTCGAGAGCGCGAAGTCGAGGTTAAATCCCACGAGGCGCTCCTCTTTCGGGATTGACCCGCGCCTCGAGCCAGCGGCCGGCGAGCGCGATCGGATAACAGACGACGAAGAAGGCTAGCAGCAACGCCGAATATATCGCGACCGGGTCGTATTCGGTCTGCGAGATTTCCTTGGCGCGGAAGGTCATGTCCGTCAAAGTGACCAACGAGACAAGGGAAGTCGCCTTGACGAGCTGAATAAGGTTGTTGACGAATGTGGGACTCATGGCGACCAACGCCTGGGGCAGCTCGATCAGAAGCAGGATCGCCGGGCGCGAGAGGCCGAGCGCCATTCCAGCCTCGCGTTGGCCGGCAGGAAGAGATTGGAGCCCGGCCCGCACCGCTTGGCTGGCGTAGCCGCCGCTATTGAGGCCGAGCACCAACGCACTGACGGTCATCGCCGACAGGGTGACCCCCATGACCGGCAGAACGTAGTAGAAGACGAAGAGCAGGACGACGACCGCCGAACTGCGCCAGAATTCAATTACTGCCGTGACCAGGAAGCGCGTCAAGCCGGTCGTCACAAACTGAGCGACACCGAAAACAAGCGCGAAGGGCACCGCGAAGAGCAAGCCATAGGCGGTGACCGCTGCCGTTATACGCAGCCCTTGCAGGATCCCAAGCCAGATGTCGAGCATGCTCATGAAGCTTCGCCGCCCCTTGCCATCAAGGGGCGCGGCGTAGCGACTCTCGGAGCGCTTCGAGCATATTTGGAAGCGGCTGTCTGGCGCCGCGAAACCGAGCCTTCCGGACCAAACCGCATGACAATCCTCCGCGCCGTGGAAAGGGCGATCGCCGCCCCTGCCAGGAGATTTCATAATCCCGGTGAGAGTCGTGTGTCAATAAACATGTACGTATCATTGCGTCAGTTCACATTCTGCCGATGTTGGAACGCCGCGATACGCCGGCATAAAACTTCCTGAGCTCTGCGCCGCCGTTCGCCGGTTTTTGCTCGCTGCGCTACGACGGCGGTCGAAAGCTGTTGAATCGGGCTGCTTCAGGCCTCTTTTGCTCATCCCGACCGGGAACTGCTCGATGAGTTCCCGCACCCAAACGGGGACAGGATGGCTATCTTGCACAACGACACCGAAGCACGTTCGCGCAGCTCGCGTATGCTGCGCACCGCGCTCGGGCCCGCCATCGCCCGGTTCCTGGACGATCCCGCGATCGTCGAGGTCATGCTGAATCCGGATGGCCGCATCTGGGTGGATCGGCTCACGGAGGGCCTTGCCGATACGGGGGAGATGCTCGCGCCTGCCGCTGGCGAGCGGATCGTGCGCCTGGTCGCCCATCATGTCGGCGCCGAGGTCCATTCCCGTTCCCCGCGCGTCTCGGCCGAGTTGCCGCAAACCGGCGAGCGTTTCGAGGGCCTGCTGCCGCCCGTGGTCGCCGCCCCGGCCTTCGCGATCCGCAAGCCCGCGGTCGCCGTGTTCACGCTCGATGACTATGTCGCGGCGGGCATCATGACTTGTGGCCACGCTGCTATGTTGCGCGCCGCCGTTGCTGGTCGCGCGAACATCCTTGTTGCCGGCGGCACGTCGACGGGCAAGACGACTTTGACCAACGCGCTGCTTGCCGAAGTGGCGAAAGGGACGGACCGGGTCGTCATCATCGAGGACACCCGCGAACTGCAATGTGCCGCCCCCAACCTCGTCGCGATGCGCACCAAGGATGGCGTAGCCACGCTTTCGGACCTGGTTCGTTCCTCGCTGCGCCTGCGGCCCGATCGCATTCCGATCGGCGAGGTTCGCGGCGCCGAAGCGCTGGACCTCTTGAAGGCATGGGGCACCGGGCATCCCGGTGGCATCGGCACCCTTCATGCGGGCTCTGGTATTGGCGCTCTGCGCCGACTTGAACAGCTGATCCAGGAGGTCGTCGTCACTGTGCCGCGTGCGCTGATCGCCGACACCATCGGTCTCGTCGCCGTGCTCGCCGGACGCGGCGCCGCGCGACGGCTTGTCGAACTGGTCAGGGTCGAGGGTCTTGGCCCCGATGGCGACTATCGCATCGCTGAAGCCACACCGATCAACACAGGAGACATTTCATGATCCGCCTGCTTTCGCGCTGCCAGGCCAGCCTGGCCGCGGTCGGCGCCGCCATTGCCTTCAACCTCATGGTCGCGCCGGTCGCCCTCGCGTCGGGCTCCTCGATGCCGTGGGAACAGCCACTCGAGAAGATCCTGCAGTCGGTCGAGGGACCGGTATCCAAGATCATCGCCGTCATCATCATCATCGTCACCGGCCTGACGCTGGCCTTCGGCGACAGTTCGGGTGGCTTCAGGCGGCTGATCCAGATCGTTTTCGGGCTTTCGATCGCCTTCGCTGCGTCGAGCTTTTTCCTATCGTTCTTCTCGTTCGGCGGCGGAGCGTTGATCTGATGACAACCGCTTTTGAACAGCTCGACGCAGTGCCGGGGTGGACGGTGCCCGTGCACCGGGCGTTGACCGAGCAGATACTGCTCGGGGGCGCGCCGCGTGCAATCGCGATCCTGAATGGCACGCTGGCGGGCGCCGTCGGTCTTGGGCTGCGGCTCTGGCTGGTCGGTCTTCTCATATGGGCAATCGGACATTTTACGGCGGTATGGGCTGCCAGGCGCGATCCGCTTTTTTTCGAAGTCGGACGCCGGCACCTGCGGCTGCCCGGGCATCTGTCGGTTTGAGGGCGCCGCTATGATGAGCCTTGCCGAATACCGCCGGACTGCTGCTCGCCTTGCCGACTTTCTGCCTTGGGCGGCACTCGTCGCTCCCGGGGTCGTGCTCAACAAGGACGGCAGCTTTCAGCGCACCGCGAGGTTTCGCGGACCCGATCTCGACTCCGCCGTAGCGGCGGAACTTGTTGCGGTGACATCGCGCATCAACAATGCCTTTCGTCGCCTCGGCTCTGGCTGGAGCATCTTCGTCGAAGCGCAGCGGCACGAAGCGGCTTCTTATCCCGAGAGCCAGTTTCCCAATGCGGCCTCTGGCCTGCTCGATGCCGAGCGCAAAGCCGACTTCGACGAGGAGGGGGTTCATTTCGTATCGAGCTACTTTCTCACATTCCTGTTCCTGCCGCCGCCCGAAGACGCCACGCGCGCCGAGGGCTGGCTTTATGAGGGTCGCGACCAGTCGGGCGCGGATCCGGGCGAGATCGTCCGCGCCTTTGTCGATCGCACTGAGCGTGTGCTGTCCCTGCTCGACGGCTTCATGCCTGAATGCCACTGGCTCGATGACGGCCAAACGCTGACCTACCTGCATTCGACCATCTCGACCAGGCGCCATCGGGTGCGCGTCCCCGAGACCCCGATCTATCTCGATGCGCTGCTGGCCGACGAGCCGCTTGCCGGCGGGCTCGAACCGCGGCTTGGCGACAAGCATCTTCGCGTGCTCACCATCGTCGGCTTCCCGACCGCCACGACACCCGGCCTGCTTGATGACCTCAACAGGCTGGCCTTCCCGTACCGTTGGTCGACCCGCGCGATCCTGCTCGACAAGGTCGACGCTGTCCGCCTTTTGACCAGGATACGGCGGCAATGGTTCGCCAAGCGCAAGAGCATCGCCTCGATCCTGAAGGAGGTGATGACCAACGAGGCATCAGCACTCCTCGACACTGACGCCGCCAACAAGGCGGCCGATGCCGACACGGCGTTGCAGGAGCTCGGCGCCGACATGGCTGGCATGGCCTATGTCACCGCCACCGTCGCCATATGGGATTGCGACCCGCGCGTGGCCGACGAGAAACTGCGGCTTGTCGAGAAAATCATCCAGGGCCGCGACTTCACGGCCATTGTCGAGACCGTCAACGCCGTCGACGCCTGGCTCGGCTCGTTGCCCGGGCACGCCTATGCCAATGTCCGTCAGCCGCCTATCTCGACGCTCAATCTCGCCCACATGATCCCCCTTTCTGCCGTGTGGGCGGGGCCGGAACGGGACGAGCATCTGGTCAGTCCTCCCTTGCTTTACGGCAAGACCGAAGGCTCGACCCCGTTCCGGTTGGTTCTTCATGTCGGCGACGTCGGTCACACGCTGGTCGTCGGCCCGACCGGTGCCGGCAAGTCGGTGCTGCTGGCGTTGATGGCGCTGCAATTCTGCCGCTACCGCAAGGCTCAGATCTTCGCCTTCGACTTCGGCGGCTCGATCCGCGCGGCGACGCTCGCCATGGGCGGCGACTGGCACGATCTCGGGGGTCATCTCACCGAAGGCATGGAGGCTTCCGTTGCGCTGCAGCCGCTCGCCCGCGTTCACGACACGTACGAGCGCGCCTGGGCGGCCGACTGGATCGTCGCGATCCTGACGCGAGAGGGCATCCAGATCACGCCGGACGCAAAGGAGCATATCTGGGCGGCGCTGACCTCGCTGGCCTCGGCCCCGGTCGAGGAGCGCACCATCACGGGGCTCAGCGTGCTTCTGCAGGCCAATGACCTGAAACAGGCGCTTCGCCCTTACTGTGTTGGTGGCCCGAACGGCCGGCTGCTCGACGCAGAGGCCGAACACCTCGGCCAGGCATCCGTGCAGGCGTTCGAAATCGAAGGCCTGGTGGGCACGCCGGCCGCGCCGGCCGTCCTGTCCTATCTGTTTCATCGCATCGGCGACCGGCTCGACGGTCGTCCGACACTGCTCATCATCGACGAAGGCTGGCTTGCGCTCGACGATGACGCGTTCGCCGGGCAGTTGCGCGAATGGCTGAAGACGCTTCGCAAGAAGAATGCCAGCGTCGTCTTCGCCACCCAGTCACTCTCCGACATCGACAATTCGGCTATCGCGCCGGCGATCATCGAAAGCTGTCCAACCCGGCTGCTGTTGCCCAATGAACGGGCGATTGAGCCGCAAATTACCGCGATCTATCGCCGCTTCGGCCTGAACGACCGCCAGATCGAGATCCTGGCGCGAGCCACACCCAAGCGCGATTATTACTGCCAGTCCCGTCGCGGCAACCGTCTCTTCGAGCTCGGCCTGTCCGAGGTCGGGCTTGCGCTTTGCGCCGCGTCCTCCAAGAGCGATCAGACCCTGATCGGCAGCATCATCGCCGAGCATGGCCGCGACGGCTTCCTGTCGGCCTGGCTGCGTGCCCGCGACGTCGGCTGGGCCGCCGACCTCATTCCCAACCTCACCGTTCACGAACCTGAAAAGGATCCCAGACCATGACTGTTCATCAAAGCCGCCGGCGTGTCCTTCTTCTGGTCGCGGCGACGCTCGCCACGCCGATCGCGATCTCGCCGATGATGACTGCGCCAGCGCATGCCTTCATCGTGTTTGATCCATCGAACTATTCGCAGAATGTCCTGACGGCCGCGCGCTCGCTGCAGCAGATCACGAACCAGATCACCTCACTTCAGAACCAGGCCCAGATGCTGATCAACCAGGCGCGCAACCTGGCGAGCCTGCCTTTGTCCTCACTGCAGCAACTGCAACAGTCGGTGCAGCGCACGCAACAGCTTCTCGGTGAAGCAAAGAACATCGCCTTCGACGTCCAGCAGATCGACAAGGCATTTCAGCAGCAATACAGCAGCGCCTCGCTTTCTGCTTCCGACCAGCAACTCGTCGCTGATGCGCGCTCGCGCTGGCAAAACACAGTGGGCGGCCTCCAGGACGCAATGCGCGTCCAGGCGGGTGTCGTCTCAAACATCGACACCGGCCGCGCGCAGATGTCGGCGTTGGTCGGCGCCAGCCAATCGGCGACCGGTGCGCTGCAGGCGACGCAAGCTGGCAACCAGTTGCTTGCGCTTCAGGGTCAGCAGCTTGCGGACCTGACAGCCCTGGTGGCCGCCAATGGTCGCGCCCAGGCGCTGACCGAAGCCGAACGCGCTGCCGCGGTCGATCAGGGCCGTGAGCAACGCCGCCGCTTCCTGACCCCAGGCTCCGGCTACCAGGCCGGCTCGGTCCAGATGTTCAACCGCTGAGGTCGATCGCCATGGACGGCAAAACCCTCGCTCGCATCGTGGCGGTCGTCTTCGTCGCCGTCGCCATGACGGCGACGGCGCTCGAGATGAGCCGTAAGGAAGACAAGTCGGTGGGGGAGGGCCCGCATATACCGGCGGCCTCGGCGCCGCATCCGCTCCGCGATGGCCTGCGCCGCTGCCAGGCCCTCGGCGAGGCTGCCCTGCGTGACGAAGGATGTGCGCGGCTGTGGGCCGAACAGCGTGATCGCTTCCTCGGTCTCGAAAATGCGTCGGGCAGTTCGACAAGCGAGGCGGCCGCTTCGCAATCGCCGGATGCTGCCCTGCACGGGGCCCGGTAGACATGGGCAACACCGGCGTCATCGACCAATTCCTGGCCACCTTCACCCGCTATATCGATAGCGGCTTCGGCCTGCTCGGCGGCGAGGTCGCCTTCGTCGCCACCACGCTGATCGTCATTGACGTGACACTTGCCGCGCTCTTCTGGAGCTGGGGCGCCGATGACGACATCCTTGCGCGGCTCGTCAAGAAGACGCTCTTCGTCGGTGTCTTCGCCTATCTGATTTCGAATTGGAACGGCGTCGCCCAAATCGTCTTCGAGAGTTTCTCGGGTCTTGGTCTCAAGGCGAGTGGAACCGGCTTCTCGGCACAGGACCTGCTGCACCCGGGCAAGGTGGCGCAAACCGGCCTCGACGCCGGACGACCATTGCTTGAGGCGATCTCCGGTTTGATGGGCTACATCTCCTTTTTTGAAAACTTCATCCAGATCGCTTGCCTGCTCTTTGCCTGGGCGCTCGTCCTGCTCGCCTTCTTCATCCTGGCGGTGCAGCTCTTTGTGACGCTGATCGAGTTCAAGCTGGCGACGCTGGCCGGCTTCGTGCTGATCCCCTTCGGCCTCTTCGGCAAGACGGCCTTCATGGCCGAACGCGTGCTAGGCAACGTCATCTCGTCCGGCATCAAGGTTCTGGTGCTTGCCGTGGTCATCGGCATCGGATCCACGCTCTTCGGCGAATTCACCCAAGGCTTCGGCGGCGAGAACCCCACCATTGACCAGGCCATGGCGATCGTGCTGGCTGCGCTGTCGCTGCTTGGCCTCGGCATCTTCGGTCCCGGCATTGCCAACGGCCTCGTCGCGGGTGGACCGCAGCTCGGCGCCGGTGCGGCTGTCGGGACTGGCCTTGCCGCCGGCGGCATCGCAGTTGCAGGCTACGGAGCAGCCAGCCTCGCGGCGCGAGGCGCGACAGCCGCATTCGCGGGAGCAGCCTCAACCGTGCGTGGCGGGACGTCACTCGCTGGGGGCGGTTCGGCCGCCTATATGCTTGGCGCCGCCGGCCAGTCGGGCGTGGCAGGCGTCGCCTCCGGCTTGGGCGGCATTGCGCGCGCTGGTGCTTCGGCGGCAGCCTCTCCGCTCAAGCGCGCCGCCGCAAACACCGGTCAATCGCTCAAGTCAAACTTTGCCTCTGGCGCCGGTTCGGCCGCTGAAATCACCGGCGGTTCGTCGACCATGGGAACGATCGGCGGCGCTGCTGCGTCAACGGCGGCGGCTGCTTCCGGCGCGGGCAAGCCATCCAGCGCCCAAGGAGAGCCCGAATGGGCCAGACGCTTGCATCGTTCCCAGCGGCTCGCCCACGGCGCCCAGACCGCCGCCCACGCGGTGCGCGCCGGCGACAGCCATGGCGGCGGAGCCTCGATTTCTCTTTCAGAAGGCGAATGACCCATGAACATCTTTAGGCGCCCCGCCGTCCACTACGGCAAGAGCCCTCGACCGGAAACTCCCTATCAAAAGGCGGAGCAGATATGGGATGAACGAATCGGCTCCGCACGCGTGCAGGCACGCAACTGGCGCGCCATGGCGTTCGGGTCGCTTATCCTGTCGGCGGGGCTCGCCACTTCACTGGTCTGGCAGTCGGGCCGCGGCACTGTCGTGCCTTGGGTCGTGCAGGTCGATAAGCTGGGGCAGGCTCAAGCGATCGAGCCCGCAACCGCCGACTATAAGCCGACCGATCCGCAGATCGCGTGGCATCTCGCCCGCTTTGTCGAGCAGGTACGCTCCATCCCCGCTGACCCAATCATCCTCCGCCAGGACTGGCTGCGGGCCTATGAGTGGACCACCAATCAGGGTGCTGCGGCGCTCAACGACTATGCTCGCGCTGCGGATCCTTTCTCCAAGGTCGGCAAGCAGCAGGTCGCGGTGGACGTTTCTTCGGTCATCAGAGCCTCGCCGGGCTCCTTTCGTGTCGCCTGGATGGAGCATCACTACGAAAACGGTCAGCGTTCGGGCACCGAGCGCTGGACCGCGATCGTGACGATCGTGACGCAGATGCCAAGCGACGCCGAACGGCTTCGCGCCAATCCCCTCGGCATTTACATCAACGCCATCAACTGGTCGCGGGAGATGAGCCAATGAGCCGGACATCGCGTCTTGTTGCCGGCACGACTTTCTCAAGATATCTGCTATCGGCCATGCTGGTCTCGGGGACGACGCTGCTTGCGGCTTGCGCCACGCCTGCGAAGAAGCCGCCGAAGATCAGCTACGATACCCATGTTCCGCCCTTGCCGCCGGCTCCGGCCGCCGCGACCGACCAAAGGCCGAAACCCCTTCGCGTGCCACCAGGCTGGGCGCCCGCGCGGGGCGGAGCCATCGGGCAAACGCCAGCAGCCCGTGTCGAGAACGCAAACGCCGCGGCGCGCGTGGAGCCGCGCCGTGAGGGCTACTACAACGCAATTCAGATCTACCCATGGAGCGAAGGAGCGCTCTATCAGGTCTACGCCTCACCTGGCCAGATAACGGACATCGCGCTTGAGCCGGGCGAGAGCCTGACCGGAGACGGTCCGATCGCGGCTGGCGACACCGCGCGCTGGATCATCGGCGACACCGAAAGCGGGTCCGGCATTGCCCGACGCGTCCACGTCCTGGTGAAACCCTCGCGGGCGGACATCACAACGAACCTTATCATCGCCACGGACCGGCGCAGCTATATGCTTGAGCTGCGGGCAGGCGCGAAGCCCTACATGCCCGCCGTTGCGTGGTCCTATCCGGCTCTGAAAGCGAGCCTGCTGCAGACGGTCGCCACAACGCCGGTCATCCCGGAGGTCACGGCGCGCAACTATCGCTATGGCCTCACCGGCGACAGCCCGCCTTGGAAGCCGGTAAACGCCTACGACGACGGCCGCAGGGTATACATCGAGTTTCCGCGCGGCATCGTGCAAGGCGAGATGCCGCCGATTTTCGTCATCGGCGCGGACGGCGAGGCTGAAATCACCAACAGCCGCGTCTATCAAAACATGCTCATCGTCGACCGCCTTTTTGGTGCGGCCGAACTGCGTCTTGGCGCCGGCAAGCGGCAGCAGGCGGTCAGGATCGTGCGTGTCGATAGAAGAACCGATGGGCTGCGGCGGGGCCCAAGCGACAGCGCCGCGTCGAAGCTGCCGAACGCAACGCTGAGGGGAGCGCTGCAGCCATGAACGAGAAGAACATGGCCGTCGAACCCATGCGGCTTCGCGCCGACCCGCCGCGTGTGACGCGTCTGTCGCGCAAGATGCTCGCAGGCATCGGCCTCGTCGCCTCGCTCGGTGTCGGCGGTGCGCTGATTTACGCTCTGCAGGATGCCAACACTCTCAAGCAGGGCGAGGAGCTCTACCCAACCGCCAATCGGCCGCCCGCCGACGGACTGGCAAGACTGCCGCGCGACTATGCCGGCCCGATCCTTGGGCCGCCGCTGCCTGGCGATCTCGGCAGGCCGATCCTCGACGCTCAGAACAAGGGGCAGGCGGTCGTGCCGCCCTCAATCGCAAGCCCCGCGATTGACGAAGCCGAGCAGCGCCGGCGAGCCGATGAGGAAGCGGCCAGAACCTCGCGCGTCTTCTTCCAGGCAGCGCAAGGAGATCCCAGGCCCGCCGAAGCGTCCGCTCCTGCTGTTAACGACTTTGCCGGTCAGTACGGTCAGCCAAGTGCGCAGGATCGCCAGCTTTCCTTCCTGTCCGCCGCCGCTGACCGGCGGACCGTGGCCCCGGATCACATCACGCCGCCCGCGTCACCCTATGTGCTTCAAGCCGGTGCCGTGATCCCGGCCGCGCTCATTACCGGCATCCGCTCGGACCTTCCCGGGCAGATCAGCGCTCAGGTGACCGAAAATGTCTATGACAGTCCCACCGGCCGCTCCCTGCTCATCCCGCAAGGTACTCGTATCATTGGACAGTACGATAGCGGAATTGGTTCCGGGCAGCGCCGCGTGCTGCTTGTCTGGAACAGGCTGATCTTTCCCGACGGACGCTCCATCGTGCTGGAGCGGCAGCCTGGCGCCGACGCTCAGGGCTATGCCGGCCTGGAGGATGCCGTCGACTATCACTGGGGCGAATTGTTCAAGGCTGCGGCGTTGTCGACCATTCTGAGCGTTGGCGCGCAGGCCGGTTCTTCTGACCAAGACAGCGATATCGTGCGTGCTGTGCGAAGCGGCGCTTCCGATAGCGCCAGCCAGGTAGGCCAGCAGGTCGTTCAGCGGCAACTCGCTATCGCGCCGACGCTCACGATCCGGCCGGGGTTTCCCGTTCGCGTCTTCGTCACCCGCGACCTCGCCCTTGAACCATACGGAGGTTGACATGGCCAAGTTGAAACTCGCAGCGATCGCCGACGACAAGCCAGTGAAGATTACGCTGGAACTGCCGGCGCCCCTGCATCGCGAATTGGTGAAATACGCAGAGATCCTCGGGCGCGAGACCGGGCGGCCATCTGCCGATCCATCGCGCCTGATTGCGCCGATGCTTGAACGGTTCATCGCAACGGACCGCGGCTTTGCGAAAGCGAAGAAGGAGCAGTCTTAGAAGATCAGCAGGCGGCGGTGCCGCCCAACCGCGGCTGTTCTGGGGTTGCCCAGATGATCGCAACTCGGCTGCACCGCCGCTCAGATACTGGCCCGCCAGTGATACAGCAACTTGTGTGCCCGCCACCCCAGCTCTCTGGTCAGGGCCGCCACATTCTCTCCCGCCAGCATTCGCTCAGCGGCTGCTAGCTTCACCTCCCGGCTAAATCTCCGTCTTGCATCAGTCCCTCTCTCAGGACTTCCCTTATCCTTTTTCCAATTTGGGGTGCACTCCAACAGACAATCATCCTATTGGCGGAGGACTGCGGCGATTCGACTTTGCTCAGATTTTTCGGTTTCAGGTTCTTTTCGCTTCCTATCCACCAGTAAAAGACTTGTTCAAAGTCGGTAATTACATGGATGCCGTTAGTCGTCACGTCAGGCTCCGGCTGGCGATCGGCTTCGCTGCGGACGTTCACAGACAATTAGTAGATCACAACTAACTTGTGCGGGATTTTTGCTCGCACGCGGCCAATTGTATTTGCAGCGCAGGCCGAAGCGGAGGAACTCTGTTTGGCCCCGAAATCACCCAGTCGCATTGCCGAGCCGGCGGACGAATCGGGCCTGGTTGTACTGTCGAAACTGGCAGTCGTCTCATACGAGAACCTGGAGAGCGAGCTTCGGGCCACGAACGCGACGCTCCAAGCACAGACACGGTGTTTCGAGGCGGCGCTCGACAACATCTCGCAAGGCATTTGTTTCTTCGACGCCGACGAGCGGCTGATCATGTGCAACCGCCGCTACGCGGAAATCTATCGTGTCGCGCCCGAAAAACTTCATGCCGGCGCAATGCTAAGCGAAATCGTCGAGCTGAGGCTCGCTGCAGGAACATCGCCAATGACCGGCGAGGACTATCTCGCTTTCGCGCGCTCGATCAATGCGGGCAGCCGTTCGAAAACCTGGACTGCCGGCCTCAAGGACGGCCGCACGATCCGGGTCTGCCATCAGCCGATGCCCGACGGCGGATGGGTGGCGACACATGAAGATCTCACCGAACTCGCCGCCAGCCGCATGGTCGCCAATGAGCGCGTTTCGCTGCAGGCGCTTATCGACTGGGTTCCCGACTATCTGTGGGTCAAGGATACCGAAAGCCGTTTCGTCGTGGTTAACCGGGCGCTTGCCGCGGACAGTGGCCGGCAAACGGCCGAAATGATCGGCCTGACCGATTTCGACCTGCATGCTCCAGAGCTCGCCCGGCAGTTTCGCGCCTGCGAGCTGGACCTCTTGCGCCGTGGCCAGCCGATGGTCGACGAGGAAGAATTCGTTGTCGATGCCGCCGGCGCCGGCAAGTGGCTGTCCTCGACCAAAGTGCCGTTGCGCAACGACCAGAATGAGATCTTCGGCCTGGTCGGCATCGCCCGCGACATCACACAGCGCAAGCGGGCGGACGATTTGCGAAACGGCCAGGCGAAAATTCTGGAAATGATCGCCGCAAGCGCAACGCTCGAGGATGTGCTCGACCGACTCATGCGCCTCATCGAGTCGCAGTTGCATGGCATATTCGGCTCCGTGCTCCTGCTCGACAAGGATAGCAGTCACTTGCGCCATGGCGCGGCGCCGAGCCTGGCAAAGGACTATGCAAGCGCCATTGACGGCATTCAGATTGGCCCCAATGTGGGGTCTTGCGGCACCGCCGCTTATCGCCGCGAACCCGTCATCGTGACCGATGTGATGAGCGATCCACTCTGGGACGATTATCGCGACATCGCAGCCCCGTACGGCTACCGCTCGTGCTGGTCGACGCCGATCCTGTCGCATACCGGCGCGGTGCTGGGGGTCTTTGCCATGTATTCGATGACAGTGCGCGAGCCGGACCAGAGCGAGACCAGCCTCATCGACTTCACCACCCGTATCGCCGGCATCGCCATCGAGCGCAAGCTTGCCGAAGACCGCATCCACTTCATGGCCAACCATGACACGCTGACCGGGCTTCCCAATCGCGCCTTGCTCGGGGACCGGCTTTCGCAAGCGATCCTGTATGCGCAGCGCTATCACCGTTGGGTGAGCGTGGTGTTCATCGATCTCGACAATTTCAAGCTCGTTAATGACACGCTGGGCCACAATGCCGGAGACACGCTGCTGAAAACTGTTGCCGACCGGATGGTCGAATGCGTGGGGGCGACCGACACCGTCGTGCGGCTCGGCGGCGATGAGTTCGTCGTCGTGCTTTTCGACCAGGACCCGGATGGTGAGCTTGTTGCCGCGACGGTGCAGAAGATCCGTGCGGCGATCGCGGAGCCGGTTCAACTGGGCGAGCATCATCTCAGGACGACAGCCAGCATGGGCGTGGCGAACTACCCCAAGGACGGGGCGAATGCCGATGCGCTGCTGGCCAATGCCGATGTGGCCATGTACCGGGCCAAGGAACTCGGCCGCGACAATTTTCAGTTCTACGCGCCCGAATTCAACGCCAGCAGCCACGAAAAATTCCTGCTGCAGGAGGAGTTGCGCAACGCGTTGTTGCGTGCCGAATTCACGCTCCTGTACCAGCCGCAAGTCGATCTTCGCTCAGGTCGTGTATTCGCGGTCGAGGCGCTGATCCGCTGGAAGCATCCGGCGCTGGGCCTGATCTCGCCGATGAAGTTCATTCCGATGGCCGAGGAGACGGGCTTGATCGTGCCAATCGGCGACTGGGTGCTGCACGAGGCCTGCCGACAGAACAAGGCCTGGCAGGACGCGGGGCTGCCGCCGATGGTGATGTGCGTCAATGTGTCGGCGCGACAATTCAAGGAGAGCAACCTGATCAATGGTGTCGTTGCGGCGCTGGAAAATAGCAGCCTGGAGCCGAAATACCTTGAGCTCGAACTGACCGAGAGTCTGATCATGCAGAATGTCGAGACGGCGGTCGCCACGATGAACGCGCTGCAAAATCTGGGTGTCCAGATCTCGATCGACGATTTCGGAACGGGATATTCGAGCCTGAGCGCGCTCAAGACTTTCCCGGTGGCGCGCCTGAAGATCGACAAGTCATTCATCAACGACCTCGCCACCGATGCGAATGACCAGGCCGTGGCCAGCGCCATGATCTCGCTCGGCCAGAAACTGAACCTCAGAGTCATTGCCGAGGGCGTCGAAACGGACGAGCAGCTAGCGTTCCTGCGCAAGAACAATTGCGACGAAATACAAGGCTATCATTTCAGCAAGCCGGTCGCCGCCGAGGATATCGTCAAATTGCTCAACTGAGGTCGAGACGACCACACACTTCACCAGAAATGAGAGATCACCGTCAGTAACAAAAACGTCTTCGCTCCCGGCCGTGGACTTCCACACGCAAGCTATCTTCTAGCGAGAAAGGTTGCTGCACCTGGCTTCATTCGGTTTTTCAATCTGGCGATATCTGGCCAGCGGATCATGCCGCGATTTGCAGGACGCGGAAGCGCTCGAGCATTTGCGGCCGGTTGAACGGCGTTAACAGGTCGCCATGGGCACCGGCCCACTTTGCCCGCATGATCGGAGCTTCTTTTGCATGCCCTTTAGGGAAGCGGCAAAGGCGGACTAGCGCACCGTGGCGAGTTGTCACCATATCGAGCCAGCACGGCCTGAAGCGCTTCGATCGCTTCATCCGGCACCTTGCCATCCGGCAAGACGAAGAATTCATGGCTCTGCCGGCCTATGTAATCGGGCACGATTTGAAACCGGTAGGCAGGGAGCGCTGCGTGGAGATCCTTAGTCAGATCGTCAACAAGCTTGGGGGTGACCGCGCACATGCGAGGAGGCACAACGATCATGCCGGTGGCCGGCTTAGAAGTCATTGGTGCCTGATCCGTCAAAAGATACCGGCGGCCGACGCATACCTGGATTTGGGGTCCGCACATGAAAGCGTCGGCCGCCAGTTTTGGGCGGGAGGGTGCGTCTCAAATGACGCAAGGGGTAGACTAGGCGCGTTGGGGGCACCTTCAATCAGGTTGCCGCGATATGGTGAACAGGCGGTTACTATCCACAGGCCGACCGACTGCGGAGTTCGGCCGCCAATGCTTCGAACGCTTCCACATCGTGTGAGTAATTGGCTGCATCGCCCCGCCATCACCTATTCGGGCCGGCTCTACCGCGCTCTCAATCCGGTGTATGCCCCGCAAGCCTATGTCGGGATGCGGTGCCGAGCTTTATGGAGGGCGCTTCAATCCCAAAGGCATGCCGGCGCTCTATGCATCGACCGCGGTCGTGACGGCTTTGCGCGAGGCCAACGAGGTGGGTGATCTGCAGCCGACGACACTGGTCGCTCGAGGCCGTCTTCGAGCGGGCGACGCCACTGCTCTTGTAGCGTGGGTCTCCATACGCGGCCCTCGCGGACCCGACGTAGCGCGATCAGATGAGAGGCCATGGTGAGGCGCATACGCAGCGATTTGCCCGTGAGCTGGTCGCGCGAGGCTACAATGCCTGCTTGTGCCGAGCTTCGCCAAGGGCGCAGCAATCGGCGACCTGAAACTCGTGTGGGGCGATGGGTGATGCTGCCCATCAGTCTCGAGCTGATCGACGACGAGCCCGGCTCGGTTGATCTAGCCGGCGGCTGCCCGCGCTGGCGCCGACTCTGCCTCGCTCGTGGACCCCGCGGAACAGATGCTTTTGGGCATTCAGCGATTTGTGGAAACGAGGGCCGGCATCAAGTCCGACTTCACCGACATAAGATGTCTCGTCTGAAGGATCAGGCAAAGGACATGTTCGACAGACAGTTTGGAGGTCGGCATTCTCGGCAAAGCCGGCTCTCTTGCCGAGGAGACTGCCACCATCGGGATGCCCGGTTGCATTCTGATACCTTAGGAATGCCCTCGGCAGTCGTTTTGCTTCCGCAGCTAGGGCGTTCGCCAGCGTTTCGAAATGGCGAGCAAACGCATCGAATTCGGCGCGGGATTGGTCAATCTCCGGCTTCGCCGCGGAAGGCTCCCAAGCAACCCAAAGGGAATTCCTCGACCCGGCGCTGGTGCGGCGATGAATGGTTCGGCCGCCTGCCTGAATGCCGGCGCCTCGTAGGGTACCCGCCGAACCCGCCAGCGATCTGCGGCCACCTCCTTCATCGATGCCTTGCCGTTGGTGATGATGGGGCCGTTGGGAAGATGCACTGCGCGACCGTTTCGTGGCAAGGTCTTGCTCATGTCCCTTCCAGAGGGATCGTTGAATAAACATCCCGAGCGTTCTAGATTCCGATCGGTTCCATAGCTTCCAATCGCCGAACCAGGCTCCTTCGGGCTCCGGATCTAGTGCTATGAGGACACACGTCACTGTCCTGCTTCCTCGATGCTTTGCCTGGCCTCACCCACGTGGTGGACGGCGAGATCGAACTTCCATGAGAGCGGCGAAGTCGTCCGGCCGAACAGACAGCGTTCGCAGCGGCGCGGCCTCCATCAGTCAACCCCGGTTCTATGGGATAGGACGAGGGGGGCCGAGGTCCCACATACGCGACCCTGACGCGGCGTTTCGCTCCGGCAGGTTTGATCGCAAGCCGCGTCTGACGATGTGGCCTTTCGCCCTTCACAAGAGGTCTGCGTTGCTGATCTTTGGTCCAGTCATCCACTGCGGTGCTGTAGGCACGTCCTCGATCACGCCAACCTTGCGGGCCCAAGTCATAAAGGTCTTGTGCGCGGCCTCGACTGGTTTCCGACCGTCATAGGCCGAGTAGCACGCCTCGCAGGCCGCCGCGTGAAGCAGGC